>CAZUWO010000020.1:0-32518 GCA_964623995.1 uncultured Prevotella sp.
ACCTATGACCTCCAGATTATGAGTCTGTTGCTCTAACCAACTGAGCTACAAGTCCGATTTGCGGTGCAAAGTTAATGCTTATTTCTCTATTCTCGAAATTATCAGAACAAAAAGAAGTAATTTTAACATTTCAGCCGCGAAAAGATGCGTTTTTGAGTTAAATATTATTGAAGTAAAGCCTATTAACGGCTTTTTGGTTACTTTTGCAACGTGATTTTTGATTCCACAACCGCTTTAATGGAAAAGATATTCATCGACGACAACACTCAAGTGGCTACACCTCAGGCTGCAACTATAGGCTTTTTCGATGGTGTACACCGTGGTCACAGGTTCCTGATAGACCAAGTCAGGCAACAAGCCTCGCAGTATGGACTGCAGAGTATGGTTGTAACGTTCGACCGTCATCCGCGCGAAGTTCTTCACAAAGACTACCAACCACGATTGCTTACCACCACTGATACAAAGACGTTGCTTCTCTCCAAGACAGGAATAGACAATTGTGCTGTGCTCCATTTTACACTAGAGATGGCCAGTCTTTCTGCTTTCGACTTCATGAAAACGATACTTCGCGAAAAGCTGAACGTGCGTTTGCTCGTCATAGGCTATGACAATCGCTTTGGACACAACCGTTCTGAAGGCTTCGAAGATTATTGCCGATACGGAGAAAGTCTTGGCATCACTGTAATGAAGGCTCAACCCCTTTTAGTTGACGGTGCGGATGTAAGCTCAACTATCATACGACACTTGCTCGAAGAAGGCAAGGTTGAAAAAGCCGCCGAATTGCTTGGCTACAATTATACATTCTATGGCAAGGTGGTAGAGGGTTACCGAGAGGGGCGGAAGTTAGGATTTCCAACTGCCAATGTTGACCTTGGCGATACACATCAGCTGGTACCTGCCCATGGCGTATATGCAGTACTTGTCAGGATAAAAGGCAGTATGACAAGTTATATGGCCATGATGAACATTGGCACAAGACCTACTTTTGATGGCCATGGCACCACTCTTGAGACTCATATACTCGATTTTGAGGGCAACTTGTACCACACTGACATACTTGTTGAATTCGTACGCCGGATACGCGATGAACAAAAGTTTCCTTCTGTCGATGCTCTCAAGGCCCAACTTAGCAAGGACAGAGACTGCGTAAGAAAACTATTCAGCCGCACCGACAGACTTTTTTAAACTTATTTCCAAATCCGTAAACACTTAAACACATAGCACATGAAGAAAATAAACATACTATATGCAGTACTCTTTGTAGCACTGTTCATTATCATTCAAGAAGTAGTGACCATTGCCACTACATTTATTTATGCATCAACAAACAATACCACAACACAAGCTGTACTGGCCCAGATGGCAAAAGGTGGTCTCGGGCAACTCACTGTGGCTGTTTCGGTAGTGTCAAGTTTGCTCACCATTCTGCTATTCCAAGTCACTCGATGGGTTCCTATGAGCGCTAACTACCTACGGTCAAAGCCTTGGGGCGTATTGATATGGACCATACTGCTCACCCTTGGCACCATTCTCCCATCAGAATGGCTTGCAGAATTAGTCAACTTAGAAGTGCCTGAAAGCACCGGAAAGCTATTCGAAGGCATAATGAAAGAACCTTGGGGCTATGCCGCAATAGGTCTTTTGGTACCTATTGCTGAAGAAATCGTTTTCCGTGGTGGCGTATTGGGACGCTTGCTTGCCGTAACAGGAAAGAAAAGCCACTGGGTTGCCATTATCATTTCGGCCTTAGTGTTCGGCTGTGTCCACTTTAATCTGGCTCAAGGAACTCATGCTTTTGTCATCGGACTACTACTCGGATGGATGTATTATCGTACAGGGAGCCTCATTCCCGGTATTGTTTTCCACTGGGTAAACAACTCTGTGGCCTACATTATGTTCAATTTGATGCCTCAAATGGCCGACGGCAAACTGATAGACCTGTTCCATGGTAATAACCGTATGATGGGTGCTGGAATTATTTTTTCTCTTTGCATTCTCGTGCCATCCATATTCCAGCTATCACAAAGGATGAAACGCTAACTATAAAACAAATCAAATACCGTAAACAAAAAACAAATGAAACAACACCTATTCCTTTTATCTACCCTTATTCTGGCACTATCTATTCTGCCATCAAGCCTTAACGCCGCCACAGGCAAATGGACCAGCACCACACTCGGTACAACAATAAATTACACTACCACAAAGGCCTCGAAGCAAGCAAAGGACGCCAACGGCAAAATTATGACTGTAGTATATCTCGAAAATCTTGGTTTCGAGAAGATAGGTCGCAACTCCAATGCCGACGATGTAGCCTGGCTTACAGCTCAAGGATATTCTGTTGTTGAGCTCGACTATGCCAACAGTTCCCTCGCAGTGGTGCCAGGACTCAACAAAGACATAATAGCCATCAACGATCAACTGGCCAAAGGCACCTTCTGTGGACTGTCAAACATATCCAATAGCCGTGCTTACATACTCTTTGAAGGCTATAGACTTAAGCGCGACGTGGCCTATTGCAAGGACGACCCAACAGTTTACAACTATCCTTCCGGCTATACTGAAGGTGATTCGCTCTACATGGACATTATCTATCCGGCTAATCCTTCGGTAACTGTGCCAACAATGATATCATTCTCTTATTCCAACAGCTATCACGGCAAGGCCCATCAACGCATGTATCTGCCATATACCTTCTCTATGTTTGACGACAGCATACTCGAAGGACTTCCGGGAATAGGATGGGCTTGGGCCATAGCCGACCACCCAAAGTATTGCGATTGGGGCAAGGGAGCGTACACAGGCGGAGCCGCTAAGTCGTTAGGAGCCATCGAAGTTTGTCCAGACGCAGCCGTAAAGGTACGTTCCGCCATCCGCACCCTGCGCCATGAGGGCCACAATCTTGGCCTCAACGACAGCATTGGAGTATTCGGATTCTCCCGTGGCTCCACAGCCGCATCACTGTTAATAGGCGACAAGCCCTTTGCAGATTGGCTTCAAACCGACGGTTGCCGTGCTGACGCCAAGGCTGAAAACTGCTCTATACAGCTGGCAGTGCTTGGTCCAGGTGTCTTTGATTACAGCAAGATGAGCACAAGTTCAAGCGAATACACACGCATGAAAACTTATTGCAACTCCGATTGGACCGAGCAGGGAGGTGCAAGAGCCATATCCGAGGGGGCTGTACCTTGCTTTCTTTTCTACAATACCGATGATGATCCAAACTACGACACACAAGCCAAGCATCTGATGTCGCTGCTCGACAAGTGCAATTCACCTTATACACTGCTTAAGAATTTTGGCAGCAAGCATGCTATACCTACATCAACGGCCGACATTCAGAAAGTTTACGATTTCTTGAAGCAACCAGTTGCCACTGCTATTAAAGCAGTAACAATGTCAGAAAGCAACACTTCTGACAAGCTATACGACCTCTCCGGCAAGCCAATAAAGGAAGGATTTGCCGGCATAGGCATATCCACCAACGGCAAGAAATACATATTCCGCAACTGAAACCCACCATCAGCCATTTTGCCTTATCGATGTTTGGCCGTCTCTTGTCAACAAGATTTTCAGGCCAAACATCTACAGGCAAATTTGTGGAGTCATTGCTATAACCATCCCGAAGTAATGATCCCGCAATAGCCATTTGCAGGTCGGCAACATATTAGCATAAATCCAACAATATTCCTAAGCTTCAACATCATCAATGTATACAATCATTCATAAAGAGTAATGTTATTGACGTAAAGACGCAACAACAGCCATTAACTCATTTATTTGTATATTTTTCTTATTAATTTTGACCTATCTTAATCGGAATGCTCGCCTATTTCATTTCACCACCAAAGTAGGTCTGCATTCCACACATACAGAAAAGCTATAAAAGAAACAACAATCTACGGTGGTGTAATAACAAAACCTACAATGCTTCAAAGACACATTTTGATTCTGTCGTTACTCTTCAGTTGTGCCTGTTCACTATTTGCACAAGACGAATACGACACTTTGAGAGTCTGGAACCTTAATAAGTACAGCCAGACCACACTCTCCAACTTATCCGTCGACACCAAACACTGGACCATGAACAGCAAAGGTGGACGCTATCAGAATACAGTTCCCACTGACGGAGAACTGCTAACGGCCAACAATACAGTAATATCTGAAACCGACGGCATATATTTCAGCAAAGACATCAGTGCCGGCAGTCTGCTTCTCTGCTTCAACCGCGGTACTGCTGGCAATGGAGTGCAAGTCCAAGCCTCAAAGCCCATCACTCTAAAGAACCTCAAAAAAGGTCAGATAGTTGAGATGGAACTTCGCTCTTCAAGCAGTTCCAACAATGGAATAAAGTCAGTTACCAATCTTACCGGCGACATTGGCTCAAGCAACTACACCGGTCCCGACTTCAAGAAGTTCCATTTCAAGGTCTCGGCAGATGGAGATGTATCACTCACCAATTCGGGTGGAGTCATCATTAAGAATATTATGATTCTGCTGGAGAAGGATATGGACTATGTTGCTACGCCAATAATCACTGTCGATGCCAATCATCAGGTATCCATAACATGCCCCACCGAGGGTGCCGACATATACTATTCCACCGTCGATCACGGCACCATTTGGGACTATCAGCAGTCCTACAATGGTCCGTTCACACTCACCCACTCTGTCCGTCTCAGGGTCGCCGCAAAGAAAAAGGGCATGCATTCGTCGGCCGTAACCGAACAACGCGTCAACATTCCACTCGTAATGCCTTTCGAAGGACGGCCTTTTGAGCTCGACCCTGAGCCACTTTCACGTGGTGCTATAGCCACAAAGACAACTCAGGGCATACTCGTCAACTGGCGATGGCTCATCAACGACCCTGCCGGAGTGGCCTTCAACGTGCTCCGCAATGGCGTTCGCCTCAACGACAGCCCAATCACCACCAAGACAAACTGGCTCGATGCCGAAGGCAATACTGCCGATTCTTACACTGTTGAGACCGTAATAGGAGGTGTTGTGTCAGAAAACAGCACAGCAACCATGCTTCCCAACGGTTATCTTGATATACCTCTCGACCGTCCTGCCAATGGTTCCACAGAGGACGGAACATTCATGTATGTGCCCGGAGACTGCATGGTGGCCGACGTTGACGGTGATAAAGAGTACGAAATCATCATGAAATGGGACCCATGTAACACCGACTGGAATCCCACGAATCCATCTATGGTCAACGATACGGTCGGAACCGCCGGACAAAAGGACAACTCCCTGAGTGGCCGCACGGGCAATGTGCTCATCGATGCATATCGTATGGACGGCACAAAGCTATGGCGCATCGACCTAGGACGCAACATCCGCGCCGGAGCTCACTACACTCAGCTTATGGTTTACGACCTTGACGGCGACGGTAAGGCCGAAGTGGCATGCAAGACTGCACCCGGAACCATCGACGGCAAGGGCGTTCCGGTGCTCTTGGGCAATGCTTCCAAAGATGCCGACTATCGCAATTCCAAGGGATATGTACTGTCAGGACCTGAATACCTGACAGTGTTCAGCGGTCTTACCGGCGAACAACTCGCCACAACAGCTTATCGTCCATCACGCGATACGGTAGCTTTCGGCGACAGCTACGGCAATCGCAGCGAGCGTTATCTTGCTTGCGTGGCTTACTTGGATAGCCACAAGCCATCGCTCGTTATGTGCCGAGGCTACTATACCGCAGCCTTCCTTTGGGCAGTAGACTTCGACGGCAGCAAGCTATCTACCCGTTGGCTCCACTCTTCCACCAAAGCAGGCTATGGAGCATACGGTGAAGGAGCCCACGGACTGAGTGTTGCCGACGTTGATGGTGATGGTCGCGACGAGATTATCTATGGTGCTTGCGCCATAGATGATAATGGTCAGTTGCTCTATCGTACTGGTCTTGGCCACGGCGATGCACTCCACGTGGGCGATCTCAACCCTGATCGCGCCGGACTTGAGGTAATGATGGTTCACGAAAACACCT
Organism: uncultured Prevotella sp.; assembly: GCA_964623995.1. Taxonomy (GTDB): domain Bacteria; phylum Bacteroidota; class Bacteroidia; order Bacteroidales; family Bacteroidaceae; genus Prevotella. The sequence goes on from CAZUWO010000020.1 coordinate 5,996, forward strand.
CTGCCAAATACGGAGTGGAGATGCACGACGCACTGACAGGAAAGCATTTGGCCGGCGTTAATGCCGGAAGCGATGTGGGCAGGGGAATGTGTGCCGATGTAGATTCAACCTCTCGCGGATGCGAATACTGGTCAACTCTGAGCTACGATGTCTACGACTGCAATGGCAATTCTATATCAACCAAGCGCCCTTCGGTTAATTTCCGCACCTACTGGGATGGAGATGTTTATGAGGAAATGACGGAAAAAGGAGCCATAACCAAGTGGAGATTGCGCACACAAAGCCCAAAGACGCTCGTAAACTTCCTCTCCAGCTATGGCGTAGGGCCTAATCTCATAAAATACACACCATGTTTGCAAGCCGATATCTTTGGCGACTGGCGCGAAGAACAGATATATTACGACGGCAAAAGCTTCTCCCACCTGCTTATTTTCACCACTCCATACGAGAGTAACTACCGGGTGCCATGCCTGATGCACGACCATCAGTACCGCATGGCAACGGTATGGCAGACAGCCGCTTACAATCAGCCACCACATCTCAGCTTCTATCTGCCCGATTATATTAGTGCCACAACAGGAATAACAGAGATTGGAGCAACCGAAAAAGCCTCAACAGCCAGTCAAGACATATACAATCTGAACGGCCAGAGGCTGTCTTCGCCACAGAAGGGCATCAACATAATAGGTGGAAAGAAAGTCATTGTGAAATAAGAACCACTGCCTTAGCCTTGCCAAACCTATGGTTTAGATTGTCTGAACCAATGAGAAAGCAAGGCTAAGCCACATGTTTTGCTATTCAAGCATTATCATTTCGCAGTGCAAAAGCAAGAATAGCAATCAACGAAAAAAGAGGATTCCCAAACCCGCAATGGTTGGAAATCCTCTTTCTTGACTGATATTTTCTCTAATTTTTTGTGTGTTTCCTAAAATCAAATCAAGTGGCTTAGCGCAGCTTGCTGTTAGTATTGAAAGCAAGTGCCACTGACATTACAACCACTGATAAAACAATCATCAAAGTTACCATAATCTTTTTACCTTTCTGTTTTTTAAATTTCTATTGACCGACCCTTTGCCGATCGTCTTTATTTCTCTCTTAATTGCGATGCAAAGGTAATGCCGTGTGCGCACACAACAAAGCTTTTTCAGCGTTTTCGCGCTATTTTCACTGTTTTATTGCCATAAGTCAATTCAATTGATTTTTATCAATCCCACATTTGTACAGGTGGCAGGAAATGATTAATTTTGCATGTCAAACCTGACCACCTTATATAAATAAGGCTCAGAAGCTGCGCCACTACGCCACCGGCAAGGCACTTCTGCGTGCCCATCAGACCACAAATCCGCACCCTGAAGCATAAGCCGGAAAGTTAAAGGCAATTATATTAAAGCCAAGGAGTTGCGACTCAAAGCACTGACAAGACCGAAATCGGAAAAACCTACAATAACATGATTCTTAAAAAACTATCACTAATCAGCATTCTTCTTGCCCTGACGGCGTCGGCCAAGGCAAGCGACTACAACATTGTAAAGTTTGGAGCAATAAACGATACTACCCGCCTGAGCACCAAAGCCATACAGAAAGCCATCGACACAGCTGCCAAAGCCGGCGGCGGAAGAGTAGTAGTGCCGGCCGGAAGCTATAAGACGGGCACGCTGGTGCTGCGCTCCGGTGTAGACTTACACCTTGACAGCCTGGCCACTCTCTACGGAAGCACGAGCCTTGACGACTATGCTCCGCAGCGCACCTCATACGTCTCGCTCCGCACTCACGGCACAACCATTCAGCTTATCTATGCTGACAAGTGCCAGAATGTCAAAATCACGGGTAAGGGAACCATCGACGGCCGCGGCAAAGGATTCAAGAAGCTCACATGGAATGACGAAGGCATCACCCGCCCCCATCTCTTGCGCATGGTGGAATGTACGGGAGTGGAAGTGAGCGGAATAACTCTGCGCAACGCCGGATGCTGGATGCAGCACTACTTGGCCTGTAACGACGTGCAGTTGCACGACCTCAACATTGAGAACCGGAACAATTACAACAACGATGCCATAGACATAGACGGCTGCCACAACGTAACCATAGAGCGGATAAAGGCCGACAGCGACGACGACGGAATAACACTTAAGAGCACTTCGCCCCGTTTGTGCGAGAATGTGGTAATAAAGAACTGCATCGTCTCAAGCCATTGCAACGCCGTTAAGCTGGGAACCGAGACCAATGGCGGCTTCCGCAACATCGATATATCGAACATCATAATCAAGCCGTCAAGCAATCAGACTTCAAAATACTTCGGACGGTGGCATGGCATCAGCTCCATAGCACTCGAAATTGTTGACGGCGGCGTGATGGACAACGTGAAAATACGCAACATTAACGGCACCGGCACCGAGGTTCCGGTATTCATCCGCTTGGGCAACAGGGCCCGTCCGTATGCCGAAAACATTCCTGTCAGCAACATTGGCAGCATAAGCAACGTGCTCTTAGAGAATATCAGCATAGTCACCGACGGCACTTTCGGCAGCAGCATCACCGGTATTGAAGACCACAAGGTTAAGGACATCACCCTGCGCAACGTGTATATACGCCACCGCGGAGGCGAGCCTGCCACCCAAAAGCCAAAGGACGAAATGCTGAAAGAGTATCCTGAGGCCACACAGTGGGGACCAACTCCGGCCAAAGGCTTCTGGATGAACCACGCAAGTGGGGTAACATTCGACAACGTTATGGTAGAAACCGAGCTGCCTGACGAACGTCCCATGTACGTATCTGACGACTCTGACAACATAACAGTGAAATAACCAAACCATAAAAACAAGCAAACTGCAAAACAAAAGTCTATGAAACAAACCATCATTGCCGCCATGCTGGCTCTATTGCCGTTGGCATCGCAAGCTCAACCGATTCCCACCATCGACCAGGTAGGTCCCAAGAACATGCCCGCTGAGGTGGCTCCCATCAAGGCTCCCTTTGCCATGCCACAACTTAAGAGGCCCGATTTCGGCCCGCGCAAGGCTACAGTGAAACTTAAAAAGGGGCGTATGGCCACAGCCTACATACAGAAAGCCATCGACCGCATGGCCAAAGCCGGTGGCGGAACCGTAACAATACCTAAGGGTAAGTGGCAAACCGGACGCATAACGCTTAAGTCCGGCGTCTGCCTTAACATTCCCGAAGGAGCCGAACTCGCTTTCAGCGGCAACATAAAGGACTACCAGCCCGAAGTGTTCACACGCGATGAGGGCATGGAAATCTATTCAGCCGGAGCCTACATCTACGCCAACAATGCCCACAAAATAGGCATTACCGGCAAGGGAATAATAAGCGGAGCACCCACAAGCTGTGAGATTTACACCGCAAACCAAAGCAACTTCACCATGGACCCGGAGCAACTGATTGACAAAACACCTCTGGAGAAGCGCCACTTCAACGGTATTGACACGCGTGAGGTATTCTTGCCCAAGACCATATCGCCCATCAACTGCACCAACGTGCTCATAGAGGGCGTCACTCTCAGGCAATGCCTCTACTGGAATGTGGTGCCCCAGTACTGCGACAGTGTGATAATACGCGGCGTTACGGTGGAAAGCTACGGCCATGGGCGCACAGACGGCATGGATATAGAGTCGAGCAGAAACGTGCTTGTGGAGTATTGCTCGCTCGATGACGGCGATGACTGCTTCACCATCAAGTCAGGACGTGGCAAGGATGGCGTCAGAGTGAACCGCCCAAGCGAGAATATAGTGATTAGAAACTCGATAGCACTGCGCGGTCAGGGTGGTCTCGTGATAGGTTCTGAGACTGCCGGCAACATGAAAAATATCTATATGCACGACTGTGTGTTCGAAGGAACGCGCCAAGCCTTCCGTTTCAAGACACGCAGACCACGCTGCGGCGGCGCCCACGGAGTATGGGTAGAGCGCGTCAGGGCCAATCTCATTGGGCCGGCTTTCTACTGCGACATGCTCGGTTCGGTGCGTTGGGCCGGCAAGATGGCAAGCAGGGAGGCATGGCCTCTGAGCAATCTTACGCCCAATATCAACACTTTCAAGTGCAAGAACGTAATAATAAGCAAGTGCACCAACCTGTTCGAGGCCAAGGGACTGGCCGAACAGCCATGGCGTAACATCCTGATTGAGAACATTGAGGCCAACTGCAACAAGATAGGGCAGCTGCAAGACGTGCAGAGCCTTGTGGTTAGAGACTCTAAAATTACCGCCAAAGACTATTCGGCAACGCTCGACGGCTGCAGCGGCATAATGTTTTTGGGAGTAGAAACCGCCAAGCCCATCACGTGGAACTACAGCGGCTACACCTCGACACCTGTGCTTGAGGACAAGTAACAAGCCCATAAACCCTTGCCGGCAGACCCCTCCCGAGCTTGCCGGCAAGTAATAACGGGCAACAAGAATAATGTTTTTATAAAACCAAAGACCATGAAGAAGATTGTATTTCTTACGGGAGCGGGAATGTCAGTAGAGAGTGGATTCAAGACTTTCCGTGGTAACAACGGCCTGTGGGAGGACTATCCCGTGGAGCAAGTGGCAAGTCATGAGGGTTGGGAAGCCGATCCGGTACTGGTAAACAACTTCTACAACCGCATGCGCCATAAGCTTTGGGATGCCCAACCCAACCTTGGCCACAAGCTGATACACGACCTTGAGAGCCAGTATAAGGTGACAGTGATAACCCAAAACGTTGATAACCTGCACGAAAAGGCGGGTTCAAGCAACGTGATACACCTGCATGGCGAGCTGAGCAAGGCCTGTTCGAGCCGCGATCCATACAATCCGGCCTACATAAAGCAGCTCACTCCTGACGACTCCGACGTGAAAGAGGGCGAGAAAGCTGCCGATGGAAGCCTGATGCGCCCGTTCATTGTCTTCTTCGGAGAGTCGGTTCCGATGATAGAACCTGCCGCTAAGGAGACCGAAGAGGCCGACATCTACGTGGTGATAGGTACGTCGCTCAACGTCTATCCTGCCGCAGGGCTGCTGCATTACTGCCGTCCGAACACACCCATCTACCTCATCGACCCCGAAGGAGTGGTGAGTGAAGGTTACTATCACCTTACTCACATAAAGAAAGGGGCCTCAGACGGCATGCAGGAACTTTATAATAAGCTGATGGATAAAAAATAATTGCGCTTTTGGCATCGAACGTAGGACGTTAGTGCATCAATTGAGGGCCGTTAGGACAACAATTGATGCGCTTTCAGACTTCAATTGATGCGCATTAGGGCAACAATTGATGTACGTTGCATTAAGGCCGCCATCGGCTCCGTAATTACAGTATGGTTAAAGTGCGCTCAGTGCTCAACGTTGTATTTGAGGTAGACCGACGGAGTCATGCCTATGGTGCGCTTGAAGGCTGAAATAAAGCTTGTGCGCGACTTGAAGCCAACAGACAGCGACATGGCTTCAATGGTCATGTTCTTATATTCAGGCTCATCGCGCAGCCGTCGGCACACTTCTATGATGCGATAACGGCCAAGCAGGGTGCTGAAATTGCCCTCAGTTTCACGGTTTATGGCCTCTGACACGTAATGACTGTTAAGCCCCAAGGCCGCGGCAAGCTTGGCAACGGTGAAGTCTGGCTCATATATGTCGTCGGCGGTTTCCATATATTCCTTCACCTTATCCATAATATCGATGTAGAATTGCCTGTCGGTCTCGGTTGAATTGTTGCTTCCCTGAGTGGCAACAGTGGTACCATTATCAGCTTTTTTCTCTTCTTTCCGCTTGCGTTGCTTGTCCTCCCGCTCGGCTATCATGGCCTTACTCTTTTCGTAAAGCAGCCGGTTGAGACGGTTAAGGCGGCGGTTGTTGCGGTAGAGAACAACGGCAAGCACTATCAACAGCAGCAGAATCACGGCACCGGAGGCAAGCACATAGCCGTAGAGACGTGACTTTTGGCTGGCCTCTGAGAGCTGGTTAGTGATGTCGGTTATGCGCCTCAGCGATTTGGTTTCGTTTATAGAGTTGAGCTGTTGGTAGTTGAGCACCGAGTCTTTCAGTGCATAATAGCGCTCAATGTAGTGATAGGCGCGCGGCGTATCTTGCATTCGGCGGTAGTATTCGGCCAGTGTGGAATAGATTTCCAGCCTTATGTCGGTCATTGACTGTATGCCATCTATGGACGAAGCCTGATTGGTGGCCCCGATAGCCTTTACATACAAGCCCTCGGCGGCATAGGCCTTGGCCAGGTTTTGCAGTGATATGTAAAGGTAACGGTTGTTTATTCTGTCCTTCGACAAGTCGGTCCACTGCCGTCTGAAAGTAGCTTCGGCCTCGCCATAATGGCCAGCGGCCATCTGGTTCAGGCCGTTGTAGAGGTGGATATTGTACTGACGTATGCCATGACGGTCGCCTACTGGCAGCTGTGCATAGTCTTTCCACTCCTGGTCTATGCTCTTCAGCTTTCCATTCTCTGCGGCCATGGTTATCATATTGGTAAAGGCTATGTCGGAAAGGCCCTCCAACTGCTGGCGGCGGGCAGTCTTATAGGCCCGCGTATAATATTCCATGGCTTTGCCGTCGAGCCGTTTGTCATTGTTCTTGGGCGACATATTCTGATAGAAAGCGCCGAAATCAAGGTAAAGTGAGGCATTTTCCTCGTCCATGGATTGCAGTATCGATTCGGCCTTACACAAGTGATCGTACTGCCGGGCTATGTCGTAATAATAATAAAAGTATACGTTCCACAGCCCGATATTGGCCTTGGCGCAGAGCCTTTTCTCCGCTTTGTCGAGGTCGTTGGAATAACGGAAAGCCACGATGGAATAGTAAATGAGGGCACTGTCGCGCACATCGGCACTGAGAAAGCGGTCGGCCTTGTCCATCAAAACAGCCGACGACAGCCCCTTAAGCCTTTCAACGCTGAGCCGTGACGATGCTGTGGCCGCAGCAGACAGCACTGTCAACAGTGTTGCTGTGGCGAAAATACGAGTTACTACTTTACTTATTTCAGACATTCCTTTTATTCCCATCTTTGCAAAATTACGAATTCTGAACGAAAAATAAGACAAAAAGTAAAGTTTTCTTGCCACAAACAAAAGCAAGACAATGCTTAACAATCTGTCGTTAAAATAGGAGGAAAGATAACAAAAATATCGTTTTCTTGTTCAAAAACATGAATTTGAACAAAAAGAGGTATGATAATCAAACCCGATATTAAATAAATTAACTATTTTTGCCACAAATTTCAAATTAAAAAACTACGTAAATGAAAAAGAATGTAGCTATTCTAAAGAGCATCGTAGCACTTCTTACGCTCTTTATGACAGGCTTTCCGGCCTTGGCACAGCAATCCGGCGGAAAGCACCTGGGGCCCTATTTGGGACACAAATACGGACTAAAGGCGCAGATAGACCAAAGGGCTGAGATGGCCAAGCAGCACCCATACCTGCTGCTTTCGGACAACAATCACAACTCCGTAGAAAAGCAAATGGCCCTGCGCCAAAAGCCTATCCAGACCACAACAGCACAAAACCGTAAGGCTCAGGCACAGAATGAGCTCAACGTTGGCTATCAGGCCACGATGCTGTCGCAGTCAGGAATGACCCTCCATACATTCGCAATCAATGCTCCTGAATATGTCTTTGAAGACAAAGGCAGCATAGCAAACAATATAAATGGTGGTGGTACGGTCATTGATGGCAAGCTACACTTTATCAATTACAATGCTTACACATCGTGGGACGGCCTGCACTACACCGTAGAGTATTACCGTTACAACCTGAACAACATGCAACTGGAACGCAATGTCACTTCAGGGCTCGACCTAACGGTTACCGCCTCGTGCGTGGCTTATGACGAAACAGACAAGAAAGTGTACGGAGTATTCAACAATGCCGATGCTACCGGAATAGAGTTCGGCACTATCAGCTACTCGAACTTCCGCCGCACGAAGATAGCAGCACTGGATACGATGATTGTTAGCATGGCTGCGGTTAACGGACATATATATGGTTTCACCATAGGAGGTAACTTTGTAGAGATAAATAAGACGAGTGGAAAGCTCACTATCATTGGTCCTACGGGGTTGCACCCATTACAACAGCCACAGGGAGCAGCCTATGACAGCCGCACTGGTAAGCTTTACTGGAACTGTCACGGCACAGACTGGTCGTCAAACCTGTATGAGATAGACATAACCACAGGTAAAGCAACCTACGTTGGACGCATGCAGGGAGGCTCGTTTGAGAACTGGATATACGTAATGCCACCGGCAGCAAACGACAAGGCCCCTGATCAGATAACCGACTTGACCGTAGAATTCAACAAGGCAGAAACCTCAGGACACATTCGTTTCACAACTCCGACCATCTGTTTCGACGAAACTCCGCTCACAGGAAGTCTGACTTACTACGTAAAAGTTAACGGTCAGTCGCTTGTAAGGTCATATGCCAAGCCTGGAAACGCAATAGACGTGCCAGTAACATGTGTGCCAGGACAAAACACTTTCACCGTTTACACATCTAATTTGTATGGCAACAGCGTGACCACATCAACAAGTAAGTGGGTAGGTCAAGACTATCCCGTGGCCGTAGACCATGTTATTCTCGACGTGGATAAGGCAAAAGCAACAGCCAATATCCATTGGAACCGCCCAACTAAGAGCATTCATGATGGCTACATAGACCCTGACAGCATTACATTCGACGTGATACGACTGCCAGATTCAGCTTCTGTGGCTCGCAATACGGCCGATACCACAGCCATAGATTCAGTTGCCGCAGCCAGAATACATTACTATTCTTACATGGTTACGCCAAAGAACGGCACACTTAGCGGCCAGTCCACAAAGTCAGACGGCAGCAGCTTCGGCCATTCTTTTGATGTTCCGTACCGTGAAGACTTCACCAGCGCTAACAATTGGAACACATTTACCGTTGTAAAAGATACCTCAAACGGCAAATGGAGACAAGATTACGGAGGCGCAAGCAGCGTTGGCCCGAGCGACGCATGGCTCATTACGCCTGCCATTCACTTGACAGCAGGCCTCACTTACGAACTGACCACACGCATAGAGGCCAATGGCGGCACCAACTGGCCAACAACTCTTGGAGTGGCTTACGGCAAAGACCTCGACCCGAAGAACTACACCACACTGCTGGCCGACTCGGTATTTACCAACCGTAACTACTTCTACTATTTGAGAAAGAGGTTTACCCCGACCGAAACAGGTGACTACCATATCGGTTATCAAGACCATTCGACCATTGCTGGCAGCTACACTATTATCAAGGACATAGTGCTCGACCTTGCCAAGAGCGATGAAGCACCAGACTCTGTTACCAATCTGACGCTCACTCCTGATCCTGAAGGCGAGCTCGTGGCAACACTTAGCTTCAACGCTCCCACAAAGACTATAAGCGGAAAGAACCTCTCTTCGCTGCTAAAAGTCAATGTAGTGCAAGGCGAAGACGAAACTGTTGTACGCTCATTTGTAGCTCCAAAGCCGGGCGAACTGCTGACTTACGTAGACAGTAGCGCCGTAAACGGAACAAACAGCTATAAGATTATACCTTACAGCGAGCAGGGATTAGGACAGGAAAGCAGCATATCAGCATTCGTAGGTGAGGATGTTCCCGCCCGTCCTAAGAACATACAATTGCGCGATAACTTTGATGGCTCAGTTTATATTAACTGGGAAAGCCCGGGCGCAGTAGGTGCAAATGGACAATATGTAAATGAGAAGAAGCTCGTTTACAATCTCTACGACATCAGCGCAGGAACAATAATCAACTCTTCAAAAGACCTAAATGCCACCGTAAAAGGCCTTGCCACAAGCGGCGATCGCTACCTTGGTAACTTCGGAGTAAGGGCTCAGTCGCGCACAGGCATGGGATTGGGCTCCGTAGCTGAAGCATATCTCGGTGGAGATGCATATCAATTGCCTTACAAAGAGTCGTTTGAGAACGAGAATTTGTCCACATTCATGTGGTCATTCGGTAATTCAAGCAACGGATTTGCAACGACATCACTCTCTGAAGACGGCGATAACGGCAGCATATACTGGTATGCCTCAAAGGGCGGAGAGCAGCGTACGCTCGGCACTCACAAGATAAACATAGCCAAAGCCACCAAACCTGTGCTTCAGTACAGCTACTATGCTATGCCGGGACATGACGTAACCCTAACCGTTGTGGTAAACAACTCAACGCTGCGCAACGACACTGTTTCCGTGATACGTTATGCTGCGCTCCAAGGAAACGAGGGATGGCGCAAGGTTTACGTTGACTTGAGCAATGAAAAAACCATAAACGGTGACAGTTGTCATTACATTTACGTCAAGTTCATCTGCTATGCCAACTCAATTAACATACCTATCGAACTCGACCACATAATTGTTCACGATGAGATAGCAAACGATTTGGAAGCCCAAATCGATGCTCCAAGCAAGATACACACCGGCGACAGCGTCTCCGTTGGAGTGAAAGTAGTCAACAACGGCGGCAATACTGCAAAGGGATTCACCGTTAATCTCACAGCTAACGATAAGCAACTGGCTAGTGTTGACGGCGGTACGATAGCACTACATGAGGACAGTACCTTCACATTCAGCTTCAAGACAGCAGCCACAACACCTTCAACAATCAATCTGAAGGCCACTGTTGACTATGCTCTTGACGGCAATCAAGACGACAATACGGCAACCACTGAAGTGAAAGTGTACAACTTATCTTATCCGAAGCCAACCGATCTGGCTGCCTCTGCTGATGAAGACGGAGTAGTTTCGCTCACATGGGAGAAGCCAGACACTACAGTTACAACGGTAGAAGACTTCGATTTCTACGACGCATGGTCAATTAACAACATCGGTTCTTGGAGCCTTTGGGACGAGGATGGCGGCTCAACGTTCATAGACATGAGCATCCAGTGGCCTCACAGTTATGCTCCATACGCATTCCTTGTATTCAATCCGGTTAAGTTAGGATTCGACATCGACGACCCGGCAAATGCCAATGTGAAACCTGTTTCGGGTGATCAGTTCTTGCTTAGTTGCGGTATCGACCCGTATTCTACCGCTTCAGGAGACTCTATAAGCAGTGACTGGCTCATCTCTCCAGAACTTAATGGACACGCGCAGACCATCAGTTACTACGGCAATAAGATTTATAACAACTCTCCTGCCAATACTGTTGAGATTCTGTACTCTACAGGTTCGACTGCTCCAACAGACTTTAAGTCAATCAAGACCGACGTAGTCAACGCCGTAGGCTGGCGCCAATTCACTGCCGACCTGCCGGAAGGAGCCAAAAGATTTGCACTCCACGCACGCTCACAATCCGTTCTTGGCATCGACGACATCAAGTATGCACCCGCAGGAGTTAAGCTAGTAGGCTTCAATATCTTCAGAGACAGCGTTCTTATCGCCACTGTCGGAGCCGATGAAACGTTCTATGAGGACCACGGAGCTTCTCTTGACGTTCACAATTACCAAGTATCGGCAATCTATGGCGATGGAGAATCGGAAGCATCTGATGCCACATGGATTATAGTAACATCAATAAATAATGTCCGTTCTGCCGAAGCAAGAGTGTCTATAGCCCCAGGTCGCATCACAATAGCACAGGCTCAGGGGCTGCCTATCGGTATATACACCATAGTTGGACAGCAAATCTACAGTGGAACTGGTAGTGAAAGCTCTCAAGTAAACGTACAACCAGGTCAGTATATCGTCAAAGTAGGCGCCCAGACCTATAATATTATAGTAAGATGACACACAAACCAAAATATTGTTTCCTTAAAAGACTAAAGCTTATGAGGCATTTTTATCAATCATTGATTGCTGCAGCGGCGTTGCTGTTGGCAATTCCGGCCCATAGTGAGAAAGTGAAGCCATACAAGGTTGACTTTAACGACGAGATAGACGTAAGCGATCACGCTTTCGTTCCCGCCACAGGGTGGGACCATATCGTCGGTATGGACAACTGGGGTGGCTATCTTAGCTACACTTATGATAAGACCGGAGGTGTAGATGGAACCGGAGCACTGCGTGCTGCCTACTCTTCAAGCTACAATGACTATCTTGTTACACCGCCACTTTACGGCACTGCATCCATAGAAGTGCAGAAATACAGTTACAGTCAGTCTATAGCCATCTACAAAGTTACCGGTTCCGGCTCATCATTGACCGTAGGTGACGAAATAATATCATCTGATAACTTCGACTATAATTCATGGAAGACGGTGTCATTTACCGTAGATCCGGGTCAGAGAGTTGCCATAAAGATCTGTAATGTACTTATAGACAACTTCACAGCCGACTCTGCCGACGTGGTGAAACAAAAGAAACTGAGGATAAAGAGCGTAACATCGAAGAACAATCCTAAGTATTCTGACACCGACGCCGAAGGCAATTTCACCGTAGCCTATGATGTATTGGTACGCAATAACGGCGATTTCGACCTTGCTGCCAACGATGAGAGCCTCTCATTGAGTCTCCTCAACGGTGCCGACTCTTCGGTAATATCGACTACACCCATAAATCAGGCACTGGCAATAGGCGCAACGTCAGACACGATCCACCTTACCAAGACTCTCAACATAGCCGATTATCCCGACTCTCTTGTATGTCTTGTCAAGGAAAACATATCCGGAGGCATTGCCGCAGGTTCAACTATACATCCTCTTGCCTATAAGCCTTCAATGACAATAAGCAGGAACGGATTCACTGACGAACTGCCAGATACTACCGCTCAAAACCTTGGCGTGGCGCAAAAGGAAGTATCTCTTCCCCTGACTATTGCCAACAATGGTGCCGCTCCTCTTGTAATCAAGACCGTAACGGCCACAGGTGGCTTTGCCACAACATTAACACCGCAGACTATAGCTGCTCATAACTCTGTAAACTTCAATGTTTCCATGCCTCCTACAGAACCTGGAGACAAGAGTGGAACATTCAGCGTCACCACTGAAGATGGCAGCAAATACAACCTTCCTCTCACAGGAACAGTAGTTGATTCCACCCTTTGGTTTGCCGATTTCGAGAACGGACAACTGCCCGTTGATATGATAGACGAGAAAGGAAACTCATGGGGAATAATGGGAGTAAACAACAATTTACAGCTCAACAATAACACTTTCACAGCTTATTGTTCTGCTTCCATGCCAGCAATGCTCATCAGCCCATTGCTCGAAGTACGCAAAGGAGAGTCCATTAGCTTCTATGCAGCACCTGCCGACTATCCTTCTGTCGACCCGTCGCTGAGCATTTACTATTCTAAAGACAAGAAAGACTGGACCGTTGTGCGCGAACTCAGCACCTCAGCTGAGAAGGAAGATGACAACCTTACCACACCTAAGGTTACCTCCGGCTATAGCACAACAAGCCAGTTTAAGCGCTTCACTGTTACCGGAATACCCGAAGGACAGTACTATATCGCCTTTGAGGGCACACAAGTACAGCTCGACAACATCTACGGATTCCACCATGTAGACCTCGATCACAACTTCCAGTTCACCAAAACCAACATCCCTAAGACCGGCGAAGTGAACAGTAAGTACACTGCTACGGCTACTATCCGCAACGCAAATCCTAAGGACGAGACGTCAGAGAGCTACACCGTGAGCCTCTACGCTAACGGAGAGAAAGTTGCTACCGCTGCTTCTCTGCCTATAACACAGGGCAACACGGCCGACTTCACATTCACTTTCACTCCCCATAGCGCAACAACAATACCAGTAACCATTACCATAGAAGACGGAAACTACGTACTTAGCTGCGACACTGTGAATGTTACATTCGGCGAAGAGCAAGCAACCCAGGATGTTCAGGTAGGAACCCCGAGCACAGCAGGCTACAGTTACGCCCGCACTCCTATCTATTGCGGCTGGGGAGCCAATTATGCTGAGACCGAACAGATATTCCCTGCCTCCAAGATAGGACTGGAAAAGGGTGCCGCTATCACCAAGATAACCTTTAAAGGCTACATTGACGAGTACTCACAGGAATTGAAAGAAAGTGTCAATGCATGGATTGGAGAGACCACAAAGAACTCTTACAGCTATCCATACAACTATACAGACACCACAACCCTGACCAAAGTAATGGACGATGAGGCCATAACGCTGTCGCCAAATACAGGAAGTTCAACCAACAAGGTACCACTCTTCACCATCAACCTGTCCAAACCGTACATCTATCAAGGTGGAAACATCGTGCTTCGTGTTAGGTCGGCAGTGCTAAGTGGTTCACCTCAGAGCATGAGTCCACGCTTTGAAGTAGACGATCAAGCAAGTAGCCTTGCCATTTATCGCTCGGCTTCGAGCCTGTCTGGTCTTAATTCAGCTTACTCTAACTCAGCCAACATGCCGGTAGCAAACATCTCCATCTCCATGACACCTAAGCCATTGACCGGTAAGGTTACCAATACAGAAGGAGAAGCCATTGCCAAAGCAGCCATAACAGCTACATTTGGCGACGTACTATATTCCGATTCTACCGCCGCAGATGGTACTTACAAGCTGAACATTATCAAGACCGACCGCGACTACGAGCTTCAAGCCACTGCCGAAGGATACTTCCCGTACAAGGGAATATTCTCACAGACAGACACCATCAATGTAAAGAACATTGTTCTACACGTAGCAAAAGGACTTTACATCAGTGATAGTGTCATTCCAGACAGTGGAAACGTGAATACAAACTATCCGGCTTCTATCACTGTTGAGAATGTTGAGAACAAGGCTTATGCTGACAGTTCATACACCGTAGCACTCTATGTCGACGGTAATGAGGTTGCCACCGCAACAGGGAAGGCCATAGCCAAGGGTGAGAAACAGACCTATAGCCTTGCTTATACACCTCATACCGAAGGTACATTCAAGGCCTATGCCACTGTAACCATGGCTGATGGAACTGTCAATACTACCGACACGACCAACGTAACCATCTACAGTGAGCCTACCGGAGGACAAATAAGAGTGGGCGAACCGGCCTCTTCGAGCAACAATGTACCGGTAAGTACACAGTACAACACGCAGAGTTCGAGCATCACCCTCTACAAGGCCGACGAACTGAACATACCTGCCGGCTCTACGATAACAGGTCTGCACTACCGTGGTTACACCAAGACTTACGGGCCATATCAGGCTGTCTTCACCGTGAAGATGCTCAATTACGACGGCAACTTAAACAATGGCGGCGATGTAAGTCCTGATACAATGACCACAGTATTCAATGACACCATCAACGTATCAACCGCAGGAACTCAAGATAACTTTGATTTTGTCTACAACTTCCCACTTGATTCGTTCCAGTATGCAGGCAAGAACCTCATCGTTTATGTTGAGGTAAGTAACATAAACAGCTACACCTCATACGTTGAGACTACAAGTAACTCAAACGGTGATATAAGTTTCTACCGCACCTATCAAGGCTATTACGGCACATGGGGTACATGGTACAACAACTATGGCAAGCCTGTAGCCTATCTTGACGTTGACTACACGAAGCAAGCCACGGGCCATGTCTACGACAACAAGCTGCAACCACTGGCCGGAACCAGCGTAACCTATCGCTCCGGTGACATCATCTATAACAGCACTACCGACTCAACTGGTGCCTATAGCATCACCGTTGCCCAGTCGTCGCTGCCCTACAAGGCCATATTCTCACACAAAGGCTTTATCAATGACACCATCGACGTGGCCTTCAATGGCAAGAATGTGGTGCTCAACGATACGCTCCACACCAGCACAGCCATTGTACTGAAAGCCTTCGACAAGGAAGACGGCAAGGCAATAGCAGGGGCAACCGTAAGCATTATCAAGGAAAACGACGAAGTGGCCAAGGCCATCACGGCCGCCGATGGTACAACATCGCTCAACCTTACCGATGCTGAGGGCACCTACAAGTTTGCCTTTGCAGCCGAAGGATACTATGTCGACACTCTCACAGCTGAAATAACAAGCGACACTGTGGCTGTAACCGACTCGCTTTTAAAGACCCGCAACAAGCTCTCTGGCACTATCTACGGCAAGGATCTAAGCCTTACCAAGCTCGCCGGAGCACTTATTACGGTTACAACTCCAAGCAACGAGAAGCTCACGGCTACTACTGCATCCGACGGAACCTACAGTCTGGACATCATTCATGCCGATGGTTCTTATAAGGTAACAATAAGTGCCGACGGCTATATCAGTGATACGCTCACGGCAACCTTCACCGGCAAGGATGTAGAACTTAACGATACGCTGTTCACTGAGGTGGCTCTGAAGATTGAAAACGCCACCACCGGCAACGACTTCAGCAACCTTAAGACCGCCGATGTTAAGGTCTACACCATCAATGGTGCCCTTGTGTCAGAAGGTCGTGGCGCAGCCGCACGCCTACAGCGTGGTGTCTACGTCATAAGAGACAAGAACGGCAACAGCAAACGTATAGCTGTGAAATGATTCTAAAGGCATTTGACCATTTAATGCAATTATAAATCCCTGCGTAGGGACGCGCCACAGCACATCCAGAGCAGCCCCAAAGGCTCGCAAAACGTGTGCTGAGGTACGTCCCTACTTTGGGTTTCTGAAGGAAACAAAATAATCAATAGAAGATGAAACGAATACAGTCAACCCTCATTATGCTGCTCTTGGCTGTGATTGGCATTACTGCCGCACCACGGAACAAGTCGGCCATAGCCTCAGTCGCTGCCCGAGCACTCAACGGAAGCAACGCTACGAGCCGTGCGCCCCGCATGGATCAGCTGCAGACATTGGCCTCAACCAAGGCTTATACCATAATGGGCTACGCCTCAGGGGGCTATGCCATAGTCAGCAATGACGACCTTGCGCCTGCCCTTCTGGGGGTTTCCGACCGGCAATATGAGCCAAACCGCGTCAATCCGGCACTGCGATGGTATCTCAGTGCAGCCGAAGAGGTAATAAATAATGCCGTGGCTCATGGCACAAGACTCAAGATTGTAACTCCTGATACAGTGCGTTTTGCCAAGCGCATAGAACCTTTCGTCGATGCCATGTGGGGGCAGGAAGCTCCATTCAATAATCTCTGCCCCTATGGCACCACCACCGGCGCCGGCTCATGGCAGAGCTATGGCAGCACCGACCGCACCGTAACAGGCTGCGTGGCCACCGCCATGGCCGAGATTATCTACTACAACCGTTACCCGAAACGTGGGCAAGGCATACACTCAGTAAGCGTAAAGCAGCCCGGAGGCTCCAAAATCAACCTCTCGATAGACTTCAGCAAGAGCCTGTATGACTATGATAACATGCTCGATGACTATGGAGGGACCTACACAGAGGCCCAAGCCGAGGCCGTGGCTAAACTGATGCTGGACTGCGGTGTTGCCTCAGACATGACCTATGGCACCGATGCCTCGGGCACATACACGGCCAACGCCTGCGAGGGACTGCGCCGAAACTTCGGCTATCCCGCTTCTACCAGAGTGCTGAAGCGCTCCGGCTACGATGAGGAAAAGTGGATGGAAGCCGTCTATACCGAGCTGAACGAGCAGCGGGCCATATTCTACACGGGCATAGACCCGTACAACGGAGGCCACGCTTTTGTGATAGACGGCTACAATACCGATGGTTTGGTCCACGTGAACTGGGGCTGGAAGGGTTCAAACAATGGTTATTATAACATAGCTTTATTAAATCCCAACACGCTGCAGTTCTCCACTTACCAGGACATGATAGTGGGTTTCCGCGGCTATGGTGCAAGTTTGGCCAAGGACACCATCAACGTTGCCGAGGCCGGAACACTGCCTTCGCTGCTTCCTGACAGCCTTTCAGGCAAGGTTTCGGGCCTCAAGATAACCGGAAACATCAACTCAACCGACCTGAAACAGCTGCGACTGTTTGCCGGTCGCGACGCATCAGGCTCAGCCACCAACGGCCAACTGGCATCACTCGACCTCAAGGAGGCACGGATTGTGGCCGGAGGCGAACCTTATCTTATAGATAATGGCCGCAGTTTGACCACAGCCAACAACGTGCTACCGGAGAGGGCGTTCTACGGTTGCCAAGGTCTTACCACGCTGTTGCTGCCGGAGAGCATCGACTCCATAGGCGACGGAGCCCTCGGAGGACTGACAAACCTCGATTCTCTCTATGTTCCTACGGGCCAAGACAAGCACTACGTGGTGGCCAACAACGTGATATACACTCCCGATACTGCCGAAGTTATAGCCGCTACAAGCCTTTGCGAGGGCGAACTCAGGTTTAACGCGGGCGTAAACAAGCTACACGACTACGCGCTAGCAGGCTGTCCGCTCGTGAGTTCGGTGAATATTCCGGGCACTGTCACATATATCGGCGCCAAAGCCTTTGCCGGCATGTACGGAATCAAGGACATTCACGTCTACGCCCATACGCCTCCAACGCTCGGAAGCAATGCCTTCAGCGACGTAGACCTGTCGCAATGCAAGCTCTATGTACTTACTGGGCTGAAGAAAACATATGCCGCAGCCGACCAATGGTCCGACTTCATTGCCACCACGGTATACGGTTCATTCGACAATATTGTTGAGTTTGGCACCCTTGTCAAGGTAAACAACGCCGTGCGCAAGTACGGTCAGGCCAACCCTTCGTTCAGTTGGAAGGTTAGTGGCGATGCTATCGACGGCATTCCAGCCATCACTTGCGAGGCCACACGTACTTCTCCTGTGGGCACTTACGAAGTAAAGGCCAGCCGCGGCAGCATAACCAATGAGGCTTTGGAGTTTCAGAGCGGTGTGCTTACGGTAAGAAAGAACACCGCACGCTTAACTGCCGACACCGTGTTGGTGGAGAAAGGCACCGTGAGCCCCGTGTTTACATACACTGTTGACAGTCTGCGCAACGGCGAAACCAGCATAGAGCTCACCCGCGAACCTACCTTCCGTGTGGCCGACAGCAATGGAAACACAGTGTCGCTCTTCAACGAAGTGGGTGCCGAATACGTGCTCATACCGAGCAATGCCGAAAGTCAGAACTACAACTTCAGCTACCATAACGGTCTGGTGCGTGTGGTTGAGGCTCTGCCTACGGGCATAAAAGGAGCCGTAACAGACCGCTCCGACATTGGTAAAGAGCCTGTTTACAACCTCACAGGCCAACGCATCAAAACCCCGAAGCATGGTGTCTATGTGGTGAAAGGCCGCAAATATGTTGTGAAATAAGGCCATCTGCAACGCTAATAACACAAAAGGCGCACCCTGCTTAGGGCGCGTCTTTTATGTTTTATCCATACCTTCAGCCACGGCGTTACCGCTATTCTCATACCAACAAGCACTGAAAAAACTATTGAAGCGACCAAACCATGTACCGGAAGCCACGCAATCTCTAACGCCCTTCAATTGAGAGCCATTCGGACAACAACTGATGCGCTTTCGGACTTCAACTGATGCGCATTTGGGCAACAATTGATGTAAGTTAGCTTTTGTTACGCAACGGCCGTGCCATTCTACCCCTTTTCAGTATCGATACCGCTGTTTTTGATGTTGCGTGGATGGTGCAGCAGAATTTCCTCGCGCAGCATGTGGGTGTCAATGTGGGTATAAATCTGCGTGGTACTAATCTTTTCGTGGCCCAGCATGGCTTGTATCGACCTCAGGTCGGCGCCCCCCTCGAGCAAGGCGGTAGCAAAAGAGTGGCGCAAAGTGTGCGGCGATATGTTCTTCTTTATACCTGCGTCGCGGGCATAGCGCTTTATCATGATCAGAATCATGGTGCGAGTAAGGTGAGCTCCGCGCCGGTTCAGGAATACGTAGTCCTCCTCTCCGGGCTTAATCTCCATCTGACGGCGGTCGTAGAACCACAGCTCCGTCTCGTGGATTGCCGAGTCTGATATTGGCACAAGTCGCTCTTTGCGCCCTTTTCCCAGCACCCTTATGAAGTGTTCCTGAGGGTAGCAGTCAGAAATTTTAAGGTTAACCAGCTCGCTAACCCTAAGTCCGCACGAGAAAAGCACCTCTATTATGGCCTTGTTGCGCTGTCCTTCCCATTTGCTAAGGTCTATGGCGCCCTCCAGCATGTCCACTTCGGCCGTTGATAGCACCTCAGGCAGGTGCACACCTATCTTCGGATTCTCGAGCAGTTCGGTAGGATCGTCGTCTATCCACCCGTCAATGAGCAGATACTTGTAGAAACTTCTCACGCCCGCAAGTATCCTTGCCTGCGACCGTGGGCCCACTCCTATGTCGCCAAGTGTGGCTATAAAGCCCTCCAAGTCGCTGAGGGTGGCCTTTGTGGGGTCTATGTTTTCGCCCTTAAGGTAGCGCAACAGCTTGTCCAAGTCGCTCATATATGCCGCCACAGTATTAGGAGAGGAGGCCCGCTCCAATTTAAGCCACCGGCTATAGAGCCTCACCATATTGGCTGAAGTTTTCTTGTCAGTCTGCATTTTTATTTTTATCTTTGCCGCAAAGATACAAAAATAGCGCGATTTATGAAAATCATCATCATCAACGGGCCCAACCTCAACCTCCTCGGAGTGCGCGAACCGGGCATATACGGCAGCGAGTCTATGGAGTCGTTGCTGCCACGGCTGCGCCGGCGCTACCCCGAAACAGAGATAGAATACTATCAGAGCAACGTGGAAGGCGAGCTCATCAACAAGATGCAAGAAGTGGGATTCAGCTACGATGGCATTGTGCTCAACGCCGGAGCCTACACCCATACCAGCATAGCATTGCTCGATTGCATCCGCTCTATCACCACTCCGGTGGTGGAAGTGCACATTTCCAACGTTCACAACCGCGAGGATTTCCGCAACCACTCTATGATAAGCAGCGGCTGTGTGGGCGTAATAGCCGGCTTCGGGCTTGACAGTTACCGTCTGGCTATAGAAGCCCTGAAGGAGAAGGCAGCCCGATGAGCAACTCACGTCATGGCTCAACGCTTACCGAACCTATAGCTACGGCCCGGCTCGACGACTATATTGCGGCCCACAGCGACCCTGAGGGCGACTACCTGCACCAGCTCTGGCGACAGACCAACATAAGAACCCTACACGGACGCATGGCTTCGGGCCACCTGCAAGGGCGGTTGCTGAAGATGCTGGTGGAGATGATAAAGCCCAAAAACATTCTTGAGGTGGGCACTTTCAGTGGCTACAGCGCAATATGCATGGCTGAGGGGCTGCGCAACAATGGCTCGGCAGGACGTGTTTACACTTTCGAGATTAACGACGAGATGGAAGATTTCACGCGGAAGTGGCTCAATGGCTCGCCCGTAGCCGACCTGATAGACTTCCGCATTGGCGATGCCAACGTGCTGGCTCCGCAACTGGGGCTCAGGTTTGACATGGCTTTTATAGACGGCGACAAGCGAACCTACAGCCAAACCTACCAAACCGTGATGGCTCTTATGAACCGTGGAGGATTCGTTGTGGCCGACAACACGCTCTGGGACGGCCATGTGGTGGACCCTCAATACAAGGACGCGCAGACCGAAGGCGTGCGACGGTTCAACGATCTTGTTGCCGCCGACAACAGGGTGGACAAAGTAATAGTGCCGCTACGCGACGGACTGACGCTGATCAGGGTGAGATAAGCAACCCCGACGATGCATATTTTCTGAAAAAACATTAGCAATTTTATCTTGCATATCAATATAAATTGATAATTTTGTCAATCAAAACAATCAATCAACCAAAACATTAACGTATGTCAGAACCTATAGAAGTGAAAGAGCTCGACCAGGTAGTGGTGCGCTTCTCGGGCGATTCCGGCGACGGAATGCAACTTGCCGGCAACATATTCTCTACGGTATCGGCTACCGTTGGCAACGGAATTTCAACCTTTCCTGACTATCCTGCCGACATCCGGGCGCCTAAGGGCTCGCTCACAGGTGTGAGCGGGTATCAAGTTCACATTGGCAGCGGACGCGTATATACGCCCGGCGACAAGTGCGACGTGCTGGTGGCAATGAACGCCGCGGCGCTTAAAACACAGTACTCCCACTGCAAACCGCAGGCCACCATAATAATAGATACCGACTCTTTCAGCGCCAACGACCTGAAGAAGGCC
Source organism: uncultured Prevotella sp. (assembly GCA_964623995.1). Classification (GTDB taxonomy): domain Bacteria; phylum Bacteroidota; class Bacteroidia; order Bacteroidales; family Bacteroidaceae; genus Prevotella. Next base: position 27,975 of record CAZUWO010000020.1, read on the forward strand.
GACTTCCAGACCGACGACTACCTGCAAGAGCTGGGCATTGACCCCGACAGGGTGGTGGCATGCCCCATGACGCAGATGGTGAAGTCGTGTCTTGCCGATTCGGGCATGGACAATAAGGCTCAGCTGAAGTGCCGCAACATGTTTGCCCTGGGACTGGTGTGCTGGCTCTTCAACCGCGATTTGGGACTGGTTGAGAGCTTCCTCAAGGAGAAATTCGCACGCAAACCGGGCGTGGCCGAGAACAATATAAAAGTGGTTAGGGCAGGGTTCGACTACGGAAGCAACGTGCACGCCTCGGTGCCGGCCACCTACAGGATAGACACTGTTAACAAGGTGCCGGGCCGATACATGGACATTACCGGCAACAAAGCCACCGCCTACGGACTGATGGCTGCTGCCGAAAGAGCGGGGCTGCGACTCTATCTTGGCTCCTACCCCATAACTCCGGCCACCGACATACTGCACGAGCTGGCCAAACACAAGTCGATGGGGGTGATAACGGTGCAGTGCGAGGACGAGATATCGGCCTGCGCGAGTGCAGTGGGTGCCTCTTTTGCCGGCGCTCTGGCCGCCACCTCAACCTCCGGACCGGGCATCTGCCTGAAGTCGGAGGCTATAAACCTTGCCGTTATAGACGAGCTGCCGCTCGTGGTCATAGACGTGCAGCGCGGCGGACCGTCGACAGGACTGCCCACCAAGAGCGAGCAAACTGACCTGCTGCAGGCCCTCTACGGACGCAACGGCGAGAGCCCGATGCCGGTCATTGCCGCCACCAGCCCGACCGACTGCTTCAACGCGGCCTACATGGCAGCCAAAACAGCCCTTGAGCACCTGACTCCGGTGATACTGCTGAGCGACGCTTTCATAGCAAACGGATCGGCGGCATGGCGGCTGCCCGACATTAACGAGCTGCCGGAGATACACCCCCACTACGCGCTTGAAAGTCAAAAATACAAGTATACGCCCTATCAGCGCGACCCCAAAAACTACGTACGCTACTGGGCCATACCGGGAAAGGAGGGCTACACCCACATACTGGGCGGACTGGAAAAAGACGGCAAGACCGGAGCCATATCAACAGAGCCGGAGAATCATGACCGCATGGACCGGCTGCGCTATCAGAAAGTGGCGGCAATAGAAGTGCCCGACCTTGAAGTGCTGGGCGATAAAGCCGATGCCGACCTGCTGATTGTGGGCTTCGGCAGCACCTTCGGCCACCTCATCTCGGCCATGGAAACCATGCGCAAAGACGGCTACAAGGTGGCACTGGCGCAGTTCTCGTTTGTAAACCCGCTGCCCAAGAACACCGCCGAAGTGCTGCTGGGCTACAGGAAAGTGGTGGTGGCCGAACAGAACCTGGGCCAGCTGGCTGCCCTGCTGCGCATAAGGATAAACGGATTCGTGCCATACCAGTACAACCAAGTAAAGGGCCAGCCATTCGTTGTGAGCGAGCTCGTGGCCGAATTTGAAAGACTCATCAACCTGAACGACGAACAGGACGGCGGCCAAACCTATGTTTCAAAGATGATAAAATAGGGGGCTGCCGCACAGGCTGACAGAACTACAACAACCAACCAAGAACGAAAAAACTGAACATGAACTATACAGCAAACGATTTCAAGAAAGGACAGCCGCGGTGGTGTCCGGGTTGCGGCGACCACTTCTTTTTGGCCTCACTGCAGAAAGCAATGGCAGAAATAGGAGTACCCCCTTACGAGACGGCAGTAATCTCGGGCATAGGCTGTTCGTCGCGCCTGCCATACTACATGAACACCTACGCCATGCAAACCATTCACGGGCGCGCAGCCGCAGTGGCCACAGGAGCCAAGGTGGTGAACCCACGGCTCACCATATGGCAGGTTTCGGGCGACGGCGACGGGCTGGCTATAGGCGGCAACCACTTCATACATGCGCTGAGGCGGAACATTGACATAAACATGATTCTGCTCAACAACCGCATATACGGACTCACCAAGGGCCAGTATTCGCCCACGTCGCCCCGCGGCTTCGTGTCGAAATCAAGCCCTTACGGCACCGTAGAAGACCCGTTCCGCCCCGCAGAGCTATGCTTTGGAGCCCGTGGAAGGTTCTTTGCGCGCTCCGTGGCAAGCGACAACAATGAGACTATGGACATTCTGAAGGCTGCTTACCACCACAAGGGCGCCGCCGTGTGCGAGATACTGCAAAACTGCATGATATTCAACAACGGGGCCTACGATCCCATCTACACCCCGCAGGGCCGCAAGCGCAACGCAATATATTGCAGACAGGGAGAGCCACTGGTGTTTGGAGAGAACAACGAGTACGGGCTGGTGCAGGAAGGCTTCGGGCTGAAGGTGGTGAAGATAGGCGAAAACGGCGTTAAGCTGTCGGACATACTCATTCACGACGCCCACTGCCAGGACAACACCCTGCAGATGAAACTTGCGCTCATGGACAACGAGCACGGCTTTCCTGTGGCCTTGGGCGTGATTCGCGATGTAGAAGCTCCTACTTACGATGATGCCGTGAACCGGCAGATAGAGGAAGTGAGCCAACAGAAGCAATATCACAACTTCAGCGAGCTGCTGGAAACCAACGATATCTGGGAAGTGAAATAACATTGCCGCAGTCAGGGGAGGAGGTTGCCTGCACGTGAGGCGCCACGCAGAGAGTAGCCGCTCCCTTGCCGTGTGGCGGCAGCGGTAAAGGCTACGAGTACTGCTGCGTCATTGCGGGCTTGCGCCCCACTGTGAGCGGCTCTGCGGCTGCAGAAAGTAAGGCTGCAGAGCCCAAAACGGTGCCTACAGGTATAACAGGTATAACATGTTATAACACCCAAAATTTTTGTAACTTATTGTATACCAACATGTTAACCCTCTAGGTATAACACTAACACATAACCCCCTACCCTTATATATATGGGGGGAATAGTATATGGGGGAGAGATTATATATATTAATAATATATATACCCTATGTTAGTGTTATGTTATACCTAGCCGCCTAAGGGGCTATAAATCAGAGCGTTATGCGATTTTTAGGTGTTATAACATGTTATACCTGTTATACCTAGCTGGCTATTTGCCCGTCAGCAAATTATTTAAGGATTACCACCAAGCTGCGCTTGTGGGCTTACGCCCCCCGTGAGCGGCTCAGTGGGGAGAGCTGCAGAGTAGTAAGGCAGCAGTGCCACACATCGGTGCCTTCAGGTATAACAGGTATAACATGTTATAACACTCAAAATCTCTGTAACCCGCTGTGCACCAACGTGTTAACCCTCCAGGTATAACACTAATACATAACACCCTACCCTTATATATATAGGGGGAATAGTATATGGGGAGACATTATATATATTAATTAATATATAATATATATACCCTATGTTAGTGTTATTTTATACCTAGCCGCCTAAGAGGCTACAAATCAGAGCGTTATGCGATTTTTAGATGTTATAACATGTTATACCTGTTATACCTGGCTGGCTATTTGCCCGTCAGCAAATTATTAAGGCGAATGCTGTGTGCTTTATTGCCTTGCGCGGCGCTCCTTGCAAGCAGAGAGGGGCTGCGCTGCTTACTTGCGGCCGAAGTCGGCGGGAATCTCCCCCCACTTCTTCGTGTCCCATTTCAGTATGGGCACCCTTACCTCATGGGTGCGGAGCCACGCCTCGGCGCGCGCAATTATTGAATACAGACGTGCTGTCTTGGCATTGCGCTCCAGCGTGGTCTTGCAATGCTTTTTCTTTATCCACAGGGCGGCATTTACGCTGTCGGAGTAAATTGCCTTGTCGTGTATGCCCTGCTGCTCCATTAAGGCCAAGGCATGGACTATGGCGAGGAACTCTCCTATGTTGTTGGTGCCATGAACAGGGCCGAAGTGAAACACTTCAGCCCCTGTTTGCAGGTCTATGCAGCGGTATTCCATTGGACCCGGATTGCCGGAGCAGGCAGCGTCTACAGCCCACGCGTTGGCCTTTACCTCGGGGGGCAAAGGCAGCACGGTGTCGTGGCGCCAGTCGGGCGGATTCTGCGGTTCGTTGCGTTTCAACTTAGAGTGGCTGTAAAGGTTACATGCGCTCGGGCACTTCTATTCCGAGCAGCTTCATGCCCAGACGGATAACCTTGGCCACATTCTCAGCCAGCACCAGACGGGTAATCTTCTCGGCCTCGGTGTCGGCATTCAAGATGCTGTAGTCGTGGTAGAACTGGTTGAACTGCTTTGTAAGCTCGTAGCAGTAGTTGGCTATTCCGCTCGGGTTGTAGTTGGCTCCGGCCTCCTCTACGGCGGCACCGAATTCGTTCAGCTTCTGTATCAGCTCGGTTTCCTTATCGTTAAGAGGGGCATCGGCAGCAAGCTTGGCGGGCAGCACTGTGCCGTCGGCCTCAGCCTTGCGCATTATGCTGCGTATGCGGGCGTAGGTGTACTGAATGAAGGGACCGGTGTTGCCATTGAAATCGATGGACTCGGCGGGATTGAAGAGCATGTTCTTGCGGGCGTCAACCTTCAGTATGAAGTACTTGAGCGCTCCGAGGCCCACGATGCGGGCTATCTCCTTGCGCT
>CAZUWO010000021.1:0-32395 GCA_964623995.1 uncultured Prevotella sp.
TATTGTATCCGTTGGCCACGTTGTTGAGGCTCACTGTCTGCACAGTGCCGGGGCTAACGTTGCTCACTGTGGCCACTGTTGAGTCGCCCTGCAGCACCACCACCTTGCTTATGGCAGTGAGAGCGTCGCCCTTTATGGTCTTGCTCGGGGCGGTAAACTGTAGCTGTCCGCTGAGCGCACCTTTGGCTCCGGGGGTCAGAGTTATGGCCTTTACAGAGTCGGGGGCGTTGACCGAGGTGCCACCGTCTATGCTTATGTCGTCTATTGTTATTCCCGACATGTTGGCATCGCTCAATGCGTGGAAGCCGAAGTGGATGTTTCCCGACAGGTTGGCAATGGTAAAGTTGTATACTAAGAAGTCAGTAGACTTTATTTCCGTAGGTTCGAGGGCCACTTCATACTTTGACGGGTCGGTGCCCTCGCCGTAAGCCATGGCTATTTTCTCCGGATAGCTGGTGCTGCCGGCCTTAACCTTGAACGAGAACTTATAGCTCTTGTCGGCCTCAAGCTTCAGGGCGGGAGTCAGGAGCCAGTCGTCGGCGGCATTGCTTCGGTTGTAACGGTAGCGCACATTGTTGCTATAGCGGTTATATTCCCATGTGGTTCCGTCGTTGTTGGAGTCGAGAATGGTGAACAGGTCGAGGCTGCTCTCGTCGTCGAAGCCCTGAGTGTAGGGCGGAAGCAGATAGTCACCTATAACCACTTTGTTAGATTTCACCTCCTCGCTTGCGTTGTTTGCGCTGTAGGCCACTATGCCATAGGTGAGCGCAAACATTGAATCGGCGGTCAGAGTCTCTGAGAACGAAGTGCCCTTCTGATGGTCGGCCACCTTAACGGCACCGGGATAGCGAATCACGTCGTATGTTATCGTGGCGGGATCGATGTAGCCTTTGTTCACGCCTGTATCGCTTGGGGCCTGCCACGTGAGCGTAACGTCCTTGCCGTTGGCCGAGAGCGACACCGCGGTGGGGCCTTGAGGCTTGTCGGGACCGGCAAATACCGAGACCTTGGCCTTGGGAGAATTGCCCACGCTATTGGTGGTGTAGGCGTAGATGTCATTGTTGCCGTCGGGCAGAGACTGCATAGTCAGGCTCACCGACTGGCCTGCTTCGGCCGTTCCCTTTATGGTATCGGTGCCTGAATAGACTGCATAGTTGAGACTGCCCGACAGGGTCTGGGTGCCGTCATAGGTCTTAGCAGGCATGGTAAACGTTACATTCGCGGCATTGATATTACTATGCTCGATGCCGGCTTTAAGGTCTGTGATGGCCGTAGGTGCGCCATCTTCGGCTTCTGGTGCAGGAATGTAGAGCGAAGCAAACTGGTCGCCGTCGGCAAAGTCGTGAATCTTGGTTGCCGTAGCAGTGGTTGGGTCCACCCTATAAAGTGCACTGCCGTCGTCTGTCATTGCTGCCCAGTAAATCTCTCCGGTCTTCGGGTCGCTCGTAGCAGCCTGACGGTTGGCGTTTGGCGTTACTCCCGTCTGGCCTACAAGGGTCTCCGTGCCGTTGGTCTTGTCTATTTTGTTGAGCCGGCCGTTAATGTCTATACCGTAAATCTGGCCCTGACTGTTCACGGCCATTGCCACATAGCGGTTTTGAAGCTTGGCTATCTCGGTGCGTTTCCAGTTGCCCGTCTCGTTGTACTCAAGGGTTCCGAACACGTTGCTCAGTGTATAGTCGGTCTCGTAGAACTGCCCGTACACCTTGTCGGTGGTGGCATCGTAAACCAGATTGGCTGTAGTTATGCTCTGACAGTCGTTTGCCGGCGTTGCGGATTTGCTGGAGAGGATGAACTTACCGGTTTCAAGGTCTACCACTGCCGCATAAGCGAAGTTGTAGCCAAAGTTGGAAATCAGCCTTGTATAGTAGTATTTGCCGTCCTTTACAAACCCACTTGCGCCGGCGGCGTAGTTGTAGTTGAGCCAGAGAGCAGTCTCAGTAAGGTCTGAAGATGCCGGAAAGGTGTACAGTCCCCAGCTTGCCGTTGTTGAAACCCTTATGGGCTATCAAGTGGCCTGTTATGGTAACAGGCGTTGCGCCGGCTTGGGCAGGAGCCTTGTTGGGGCGCTTCTTGGCGTTGGCAACAAGCTTGCTGCCCACAGAAGGAATGCCCGTCTGCTGATAGTTTACGGTTTTTGTGGCGTCGGGATAGCGCTTAGCATACTCCTGTTGGGCCACTGCGCCATCGTTGGGGCTGACGTTACTCTGCCTTGTCAGAGTAACATCTTGTGCCGCCGAGGGCAATGTCAGGAGTGCGAAGAGCAATAACAACGCACTTTTAAAAGTAATTTTTCTTGTCATTATTAAAGTTTTTTAAGGTGATTCTGAATAAATCCCGTTTTTATATCAGTGAATAGTATTAGTTTGGAATATTTTGCAAAGGTATACAATTATTGTTATTCTGCAAAGTTTTCTGCTTAATTATGTGCAAATAGTCTATATTTCTTATCTTTTCCTCACTAATTTCTCATTTTGGCAGTGTTTATACAGAATATCGTTAAGGGTGGCAGTGTAATTCGGAATATGAAATAATATGCCTTGCTTGCCATAATTTTGCGGTGCTGAGTCGGCTCGTCCGAGCCGGGAAATGATGTCTGCGGCATTATCGTATAATAACCTCGGGGCGTTTCGACCCGAGGATTCGGGAGCCCCTCGCATATCGACTCTGGAGGAGTCGCCCAGCATCCACGTGGTATATTAAGCAGGTTGTGGGCGTGGTATGGAGCCACGACATGCTGAATCCGCAGATATGCCGAGGCGTTATGGCCTGTTTCGTGGGCCCGAAGATATGGGAAGGAGGGGCAGAAGTGGTGCTTCTGACGTTGTAATCTTATAGAAAAAAGTATTTCACTAGGCAGTGAAAATATAAAACCTACATAGCAAAAGATATTTCGCTAAGCAGAAAAATCAAGGCGATTCTTGCGGCTGTCAACTCCTGTGTTATAACTTCAGGTGCCAGAACCGGAGGAAATCATGGTCTTTTCTGCATCTATTCCAGAGAGGTAGTTGGGAGAGAGCATCGCTAAAAAATACTTTCCGTAGGCCGGAAAGCACTTGATTTACAGGCCTATGGGGCAGTATGGGTATTGACTGTCAGTGTTTTCGGGCTGAGATATGTGCAAATAAAAGATGAAAAATTTTTATTGTTTTAATAATAAAGTGGCAATACGAGCGTTATTTATTACGAAAAAAGAAAATAACAAAAACTACAAAGAGGATCTAATTATGGCAAAGAAAGAGAACATGATTTCCATTCCGGGCGGTCTTGACAGTCTTGTTAAACGCGCGCAGGGCGTAGAGCAGATGCCCCAAATACCACCTATTGGCGGACAAAAGAGCCAGTCGAAGATGTCGGCCAAGATACAGAAGGCCATGGAAGGCAGCAAAGAGTGGCAGAATTTCGTTGATTCTACTGTGGCTTTCAAGCGCAACAAAACCTACATGGAGACCATTCTCATAGACAAGGACATGAAGAACATTGTGGAATTTCTTAAGTCTGTGGTGGGCGAAAAGGTTACAGCCAAGGACGTTGTAAGTGGCATCGTGCGCGCCTTTGCCGAGCAAAACAAGGACATTATAAACGAAACCATAGCCCAAAGGCAACTCAAGTAGCTTCAAGTTTTGGCCCTCCGCCTTGCTTTGGGTGGTGCCATTACATATTTAATACTGTGTAAAGCGGGCCTGTTCCTTCTGTTCATCCTTACAGGATAGGGATGAACGGGGAGGTGTTTTGCCGTGTTTTTCGGTCGGCAAATGCCTCTTGCGTATGTCGGCAGTGGCGTTTGCGCAGGGGGAAGGCACCCTGTCAGCGGGCCGGTTGAGGTTCTTCCAAGGCCTTCAGCATCTGCTCTTCGGTTACAATCCGGCCCCTGAGAGTCCTCACCTGTGGCCATTCGCTGTAGTCGGGGTTCGAGGTTTCAGCCCATTTGTGCCATGAAATCTCGGCAGTATGCCTTATTTGTATCTCTATTCTCGGCGCCGAGGCGGGACTGACTGCGCTCAACAGGCAGCGCCCGTCGGCAAGACGCATGGCCAAAAGCAACCTTTTCTTGGGCTTGTGGCTGAGGGCTCGGGGCAGCTTTGAGGCGTTGCTGCTCACGCTTATGTGCAGTCCGTGGCGCCGGTTCAGCTCTTCCATCATGCCTCGGAACAGCTTCCCGTGGGCCGACGTGTCCTTAAGGCGGTTTAGAGCAATATAATAATGTATCATTTCGTGCGCCATCACGTCGGTTTGTTGCTCCGGCGTCAGTGCGTAGTAGCTGCTAATACAAATCTTCGGCATGGCCATCCGGCGGCCGCGCAGGCTCCTTTGCCACTTGCATGAGAATGATCCGAGCCGCGTTCGGGCCCTTGTCACGGCCAGAGAGGGTTGCGGCAGCCGTCCGCCGAAGTAGGTTTCGTTGCATCGTCGGAAGAGTTCCTCAATGTCGAAGGGCTTGTTTTTGCCGCTTGTAGCACTATTGTTTTTTGTTGCTGTCATTAATATTATAACCTCAAGTTGGCCCTGTTAGTATTTCTTATGGAGTTATTTTTCTTTCATTTTCCGCTGATGGGCGACTCCGCTGGGGGCGGAGTGAGGGGCGGAGGCAGTGTTCCGCAGGTCGGGACGACCTGCGGTTACTATACGGTGATGCCTTTGGCATCGGTGGCTCCCGCATAATCCGTAGCGCCAGTGGCCTCATAAGTGCCGAGCGGTGAAGCGAAAGCATCAATGGCTTCCGCACGTATAGCGGGCTTAAATACTCTATTTCAGTAGTTGATAATAGTGATTTATAACCTCAATAGCCGGACGCTAGAATCTTATTATCGGGTCAATGAAGTACAGTTGCTCGCATCGTAGAGAACGTTGTCACCGTCAGCAGAGACATCTGTAACAGCAATGTAGTCGTTGGAATAGTAATAATGGTCCTTGATGTTTAACCCCAAGCCTTGGATAAGATAAATATCAATGGATTTTTGTTGTGGGGTAATGTACTTGTCGGAAAGGTATTTTTGCTGAAGTATAATTCTTACGCCGTCAAAATCTTCACTTATACCGACGAATTTATAATGTGTATTGGGGAACAGAATGTTATGAATGATGTGCTCATATATGGCATCCGAGGCGTGGAGATCTTTAATTACTGACTTTGCAAATGGGTTTCTTATCTTTGTAATTACGCTTTCTTCATTGTTGAGAAAGACAATACTTTCGCCCGAAGGCAGCCGTTTGCGGTCGCCGAACTTAGTCCATTCAGACTTGTTAATGAACAAGTCGTTAGCCTTTGCCGTTGATATCAGGCGCGTACTTTCCGCTTCCTGCGCTGCAGTTCCCGTGCTTTGCTCGTAATTTCCATATTGTTCAGAGGGTAACCGAGTTTCAAACACTCTAATATCGCTTCTGTCGCTAATGGCCTTAGCCTTGGATTCAAGCCCGATATGTACTGTTTCGCAGTCTGTCCGTTTCTTAAATAAAGAGCCGATAAACTTTCTTCCATAGTCTTTCCACATATATTAAAGCGGTGAAATAATTGTGAAGGCAAAGGTACTACTTTATTTTCATTCCGTCAAAACACTTTATGAAAACAAAGAAAATAGGACAGTACATCCGCAGAAACTGCCACTTCCGCATGGCAGAAGAAGGCACAGCACGCCCCCATGGCTGCTGGTTGCCGGCCGGAAACTACTCTATTCTGAGGCCGAAGTTGCGGCGAAGCTCTTCATAGATGCGCTGAACGGGAAGCCCCATCACGTTGAAGTAGCTGCCGGTGATGGCGGTAACGCCCGTCATTCCTATCCATTCCTGAATGCCGTAGGCACCCGCCTTGTCGAACGGTTTATAGTGTTCTACATAAAAATCAATTTCTTCGGCCGACAGCTTCTTGAACGTCACCGCCGTGCTTACGCTGAAAGAGCTCTGCCTTTTGGCCGTGGTTAGGCACACGCCTGTCACCACATGGTGGGTGCAACCGCTTATTTCGCGCAGCATCCGGCACGCATCGGCAGCGTCGACAGGCTTTTCCAGCACGTCGTTGCCCGCAATCACCACCGTGTCGGCAGTGATAATAAGCTCGTCGGGCGCCATAATGTCCTTGTAGGCCTGCGCCTTCTCTCGTGCGATATAGCCCGCCACTTGGTCGGCAGGCATGTTTTCGGGGTATGATTCGCCCACATCGGGCAGCACCTTCACCCTGAACGGCAGCCCGAGACCCGCAAGAAGCTCGCGCCGCCGAGGCGAGTTGCTGGCCAGAATAAGTTTGTAATCTATTGAAAGTTTGCTCATAACAGTTACCATCCAAAAGCCTTCTCGTTGTGCATCCATAAGCCCTGAGCCCTCAGCACCTGCTCTATTACGTCGCGGGCGCAGCCCTCTCCGCCGGCAAAGGGGCTGATGTAGCGGCTCACTTCCTTGATATCGGTGGCAGCATCGACCGGACAGCAAGGGCATCCGGCCAGTTTCATGACCTCGAAGTCGGGAATGTCGTCGCCCATATAAATGGTCTGCTCAGCCGAGAGACCGTATTTGGCCAGAAATTCCTGCCATGTGGCCACCTTGTAGGCACAACTCAAGTACACGTCTTCAACGCCAAGGTAGCGATAACGCAGCCTGATGGCCTCGTCGTGTCCACCAGAGATGATGGCCAACCTTATGCCACACTTAGCCGCAAGCTGAATGGCGTAGCCGTCCTTAATGTTGATAGTTCTCACGGGATCGCCCTTCTCGTTCATAAGAATAGTTGAAGCGCTCAGCACTCCATCAACATCGAACACGATGGCGCGTATTTTTGAAAGGTCGTAATCAATCATGTTGCAAAAATACAAATAAAAAACCGCAAGGCCACTGTTTTCCCATCAATAATTCGTATCTTTGCAATGAGATGGAGGAAGAGATAAGCATAATACGCAAAAGTGCCGATCTGCCGGATGTTATGGAAGACAGCTTCTTCCATTCGGCAGAGTATTTCCGCATGGTAGAGGCTACACCGGGCAGCACTCCCCTCATGGCCGTGGCCCGAAGGGGCGACGGCAGCGTGGCCGGACAGCTGCTTGCGGTGCTCTACAGGCACGGTTCGCTTATTCCGCCCTACCTCTTCTCGGAAGGCCTTATAGTGGGAGAGGGCAGCTATGACGGCGAAGAGGCGCGTAAGAGGCTCTTTCCTCGGCTGCTCGAAGCCATGACACGCAACCTTCAACGCAAGCTTTGCCTGTACATAGAGTTCGTAGAGCCGAGCTCGAAGATGTTTGGTTACAGGGCGTTCAGGCAGCAAGGCTACTTTCCTATAAACTGGATGCACATACACAACTCGCTCCACAGCAAGCCGCCTGAAGCGAGACTGAGCGACAAAATGCTGCGACGGCTCCACATTATAGGCAATTCGGGCCTCTTGGTGCGCGAGGTGCAGAACCGGGAAGAAGTGGACCAGCTGGGCAAACTGCTAAAAGCCCACTACCGGTTGCGCCCATGGCGGCTTATGCCCAAAAGCGAATTGCTGCGCCAGTTGGACATTTCGGGCAACGGACGCATACTTATAACGCTCTGGCATGGATCGGTCATAGGCGGCTCGGTTATGGTATATTCGGGCTGTACGGCCTACATGTGGTACCTTGTGGGCAGAGACAAGAGCCATCCGCTGCTACATCCGCGCCAGATGACTATGTGGGCGAGCATTAAAAAGGCCCATACCGACGGCATGGACCACATAATCTTCCTCAACGTGGGACTGCCTTTCAGGGCCAATAGGTGGCGAGAGTTCATACTCTCTTTCGGAGGCAAGTCGGTGGGAACATACCGATGGTTCCGCTTTAACCTACGTTGGCTCAACAAAATACTAACCTATCTATTCAAGGAATGAACAAACCAATACGACTTATGGCCTTCGACGCCGACGATACCCTGTGGGACTGCCAGTCGGCTTTTGACAATGTGGAACGAGATTACTGCCGGTTGCTGGCCCCGTGGGGCAGCGAGGCTGAGATATCAGAGCAACTGTTCCAGACAGAGAAGGCCAATATGCCGAGCCTTGGCTATGGAGTCAAGGCCTTCACCCTGTCGCTTGTGGAGAACGCGGTGCGTGTTTCAGACGGCAAGATAAGCGGAACCGAGGTGGCAAAGATACTAAGCCTGGGCCGGACATTGCTAAACCTGCCCGCGAAACCGCTGAAGGGCGTGGCTGAAGGGCTCAGACGGCTGCGCGATATGAAGCAAAGCCACGACTACTGCATGGTGGTCTTCACCAAGGGAGAGCTGCAAGACCAGGAGAACAAGCTGAAACGGTCGGGCCTTTCGGGCTTTTTCGACGATGTGGTTATAGTGGCCGACAAGACGGAAGAGGCCTATCGCCAGCTTTGTAAGCGCTTCGGCGTGAGCCCGAATGAGCTTATCATGGTGGGAAACAGCTTCAAGTCGGACGTGGAGCCGGCGCTAAGCATAGGCGCTTGGGCCGTACACATACCCTATCATGTGATGTGGCGCTTGGAAACAAGTCAGACTTACAGTCACGAAAGACTTATAGAGACCACCGAGTTTGCCGATATTCCCCGACTGACGGAACCCTTGCTGGCCCCTGGGGCATAGGTGCGGCCTACACATTATTATAATAGTAACCTGAAAAACAAAAAAATACAGAAAAACGCTATGGACCATCTTCCACACGATCCGGCCATACTTGTTTCGGCGGTAAACATGTTACTGCGCGACGAGGAATACGACTCGCTGGGACAATTGTGCTATGCCTTCGGCGAGGACGAGGCCAAGCTGCGCCGCCGTATGCTTGAGGCAGGCTATGTTTACAGCACCACGCAACGCCAGTTCCGCCCCATTGGCTACGACAACAAGTAGCTACGACTCCCCACACCTACAGCTCCGATGTAACGGTAGCCTAACAACGGGCCACTTATATATTATACATTTTTAACCGTTGGTATGCCAATTTGGTTGAGAATATTTATAATTTTGTAGACAGTCTAAATAATACTACTTCAGTTTGAGACCTGTTTTGACCATACAGTTTGGCTTTATTGTAGCGCTGTTGTTCAGCATTCTGCCGCAAAAGGTGGCCGGAATGGCGGGCAATGACTACCTCTTCCATACACCTAAGGCCTTTAACAACCTGTCGTCGCTGTCGGTTACCGACATCAGTGAGGACGAAAAGGGCCGTATATGGATAGGAACGCTCGACGGACTGAACTGCTATGACGGCACCACTTTCCGCTTGGCTGACAATATAGGCAATGGAAAGGTGTCGATGGGTTACATGGAAGTGAGGCGCATAGTGCCCGACGGGCATGGCCATCTGTATGTGCTGACCACCAAAGGGCTGTTCAGGGTGAGTCTGACAGATGAGAGTATGGAGCAGCTTTCGGCCGGTATGCCTGCGGCAATATGCAAGTTCGGCACCGGCATAATAGCGGCCGATAATGACGGACTCAGCCAGTACGTGAGGGGAAAGAGGCAGGCCGTGAGACTGTTTCCGCACCTTAGGATAGACGATGCCGGCCGGTACATGGTGGCAGACAAGACGGGACAGGTATGGATATCGCAGCGACACGGGGGCCTGCTAAGGATAAACAGGCGTGGACAACAGACGCGGCTGATGCCCGAAGTGCAGGTAACAGGACTCTTTATTGACCATAGGGGCCGCATATGGGTGGGCAGCAACTCTTTGGGCGTATATCTTCTGAATCCAAATGGGACCATCGCCGGCCACTACAACGTGTGCCTTGGCGACCGATCAAGGGCCTTTTGTGAGGACGAAGAAGGCTCTGTCTGGGTGGGCAGTCATAATGGGCTGTACATAATAGGAGCACAAGGAGCGCAGAAACACATTGAGGCCTCGCCCAACAGACCGGGCGAACTGACAAACAACTCGGTTACGTCGCTCTATAAAGACAGCCAAGGAGTGGTATGGGTGGGCACATACTGGGGCGGACTGAACTATGTAATGCCCAAGAATAGGAACTTTGTCTACTACACGTCGGACAAGAATCCTGGCCTCTCATCAGGGCCAGTGGGAGCCCTTTGCTTTGACGCGACGGGCAATTTGTGGATTAGCGTGGAGGGTGGAGGACTGAACGTGCTCGACGTGGGCAGCCAATCGTTCAGCCATTACAATAATACGGGAGGCAAGTTGTTCAGTTCCGTATTCATCAAGGATATATGTTTTGACCGTCAGGAGCAATGTTTATGGATAGTGTCTGACTATTCCAACAGGTTCAACCGGTTTGACTTGCGGAGCCGTAGCAACGAAATACTTACCATTGACGGCTCTTCGGCGGTGGGAGATGCCCTCTTCGACGTGGACACAGACGGGAAAAGTTTGTACATAGGCGCATCTAACTCAGTGGTGAAGTATGACAAACGGCAGCGCACATCGCAGATAATATATTGGTGCAAGAATCTTTTCACCCACAATTACAACTCATTGCTGCTCGACAGCAAGGGGCTTTTGTGGTTTGCTGTTGACGATGGCATAGTGAGTTACGACACCCACAACGGCACCACAAGGAAGTATAAGGTACACATGCCCACACAAATGTCGACCTACAAGGAGCTGATTAACTTGCTGTTTGAGACCCACGTCTGCCACATTCTGTCTGGAACCCACTACTTCTGGGTGTACAGGCTTGACGCAAAGACGGCAACTTTTGAGAGCTATCTGAGTGCCGCAAGCCTGAACTGCAAGAACGTTCGCTCGATGGGAGAGAACAACCGCGGCATGCTGGTGCTGGGAACTGACAACGGAGTAAGGATAGTGGGCGGGCGTAACAGTGTTTTCCAAATACCGCAGATGCCATTCTCTGTGGTGAACAGGAAGTCATTGGCCATAGACAAGAACGATAACATATACGTAGGAGGCAGCTTCGGGCTGATGAAGATACCCTATCGGGACTACCAAAGCTTGGAATCGGACGTTCATCTAATGTTTACCTCGCTCTTTGTTGACGATAAGGAGATAATGCCATGTGACAGTACAGGCATTCTTTCGGTATCATTGCCCTACGCCTCGCGTATAAACATAGGTCCGGGCCACCACGTAATAGCCCTCAGATACTCAGGAGGAGGATGCGGAGGAGACCTTAACGGCAGCGACGTGGAGTACAAACTGGAAGGCTATAACGACCGATGGACCGACGTGAGAAGCGGCAATGAAATAGTGTTTACCAACCTTCCGGCAGGTCACTACACCCTCAGCATAAGGTTGAAGCAGCACCACGAGGTGGAGGCATCGGTGGCACTAAGCGTTTCTCCATACTGGTGGGCATCGTGGTGGGCCACAATTCTGTGGGTGATATTGGCCGCAATAGTGGTGTTTGTGATTATAAGAGAATATCATTTGCGGTTCTATCTGCAAACAACATTGGAGTTTGAGCGCAAGGATAAGCGCCGTATTGCCGAGTTGGATAAGGAGCGCATGAGGTTCTTTACCGATGTTTCGCACGACATTCGCACCCCTGTTACGCTCATATTGGGCCAACTGGAGATGATATTGAAGTCGAATACGCTGTCGCCTTACATACGTGGCAAGCTCTCAGGCATACGCCACAGCGCCGGTAGCCTTAAGCAACTGGTTGACGAACTCTTGGACTTCAAGAAAATGGAGAGCGGCAATCTGGAACTGAAAATTGCGGAAACGGACCTTATAAGCCTCGTGAGCAAGCACTTGGCCATGTTCCGTCCTGTGGCGAAAGAGCGTGGAATAGAACTCGATTTCATACATGAGAAGCGGCAATACCCTATCTGGTGTGATGCCCACCAACTGGGAAAGGTGTTCAACAACTTACTTTCGAATGCCTTTAAAAACACCAACGACGGTGGAAAGATAAGCATACATGTTGGCGAAAACACCACTTCGTATGTGGTGGAGGTGTGCGACAACGGCATAGGAATGCCGCGGGAAGTGGCCGCTCACATATTTGAGCGATTCTATCAGGGGCAAGACGGCCGTGACAAAGGTGGTACAGGAATAGGCCTTGCCGTGGCCAACGATGTGATGAAGCTGCATAAAGGCTCAATAAAAGTGGAGAGCAAGCCCAACGTGGGCACTTGCTTCACGCTGGAATTGAGGAAAGGCAACGCCCACTTTGGCATGGCAGAAGAAGCAGAAAAGGCACCTGTTGCCGAATCGAAGCCGCAGGCACAAGAGTCTGAACCGGCCAAACCGGCCGGTGAGACAATAAATATAAGCAAGGCTCCGGAGAACTCTCCGAAGGTGTTAGTGGTGGATGACAATCAGGATATAAGAAATCTTGTGGCAGAAGCCCTGTCGCCTTTCTACGAAATAGTTACGGCAGTGGACGGCCGTGACGCCATGGACAAGATAAAGAGTGGGCTTATGCCCGACTTGGTTATATCAGACATTCTCATGCCAAGAATGTCAGGCTCGGAACTTTGCAGCCAAATTAAGAGCAACCCTAAGCTACGCCACATTCCCGTTGTTATGCTTACGGCCATAGATACCCCAAGTCAGGAGGTGGAAGAGCTGAAAAACGGTGCCGACCTATACATAGTGAAGCCGTTTGAAGTGGGCAAACTCGTGCTGCAATGCCACAACCTTATCAATATGAAAAACTCGTGGCAGAAGTCGGCCGGCAGTAAAAGTGAAGTGCCTTCAGAGCCTGTAGCCACTAACGCCAAGGACAAAGAATTCATAGATAAGGTTACTGAGGTGGTGAAAAAGGGTGTCAAGGATGATAAATTCTCAGTGGAGATGCTGGCCAAACAAATGGGAGTGAGCCGCACTGTACTGTTTGGCAGGATGAAAAGCATAACAGGCCAGACGCCCCATGCATTTATTTCGAGCATCCGTCTTAAAGAGGCGGCCGAAATGTTGAGGCAACATAGCGAGATGACAGTAAGCGATATATCGTGGGCTCTTAATTTCTCGACTCCCGATTATTTTAGCCGCTGTTTCAAGAAGGTGTTCGGAATGTCGCCTATACAATATAGAAACGAGAAGTCATAACGTACTTTTTTAAGGTACAATTCGTATTTTTTTATAGTCTTTGAGTCATTTTTATCGTTTAATTTTGCAGCATCAATCTAACTATTCGATTCTCACAATTAAATGATACTCTATGAAAAAGATTCTATTATTTGTCTTTTTGACTATTTTCATGGGGATTACTGCCCAAGCACAGAAGATAGATGTTAGGGGCATAGTCTCAGATGAGTCAGGTCCTCTTCCCGGTGTCACGGTACAAGAGAAGGGTGGAGGCATTGGAACAGTAACCGACATGAACGGCAACTACACCATTTCGGCTGCCAAAGGGGCCACTTTGGAGTTCTCGTATGTTGGTTATGAGACGGTGGTAAGAAAGGTCACCGGTTCTACTACTATTAATATAGTGATGAGAGAAAACTCACATCAGCTCGACGAACTCGTAGTGGTGGGCTATGGAACCATGCGCAAAAGCGACGTGGCAACATCGGTGGCTACGGTCAATACTGACGAGATGAAGATTTATCCGTCGGGCAACGTGGGCGACATGTTACGTGGTAGGGTGGCCGGTGTCAACGTGAGCAGCACGTCGGGACGCCCCGGTTCGGCCCCTTCCATAACCATTCGTGGCAACCGTTCCATTTCAGCGTCCAACTCTCCACTGTATGTTATCGACGGTTCTGTGTCGGATGCTGAGGAGTTTGCTACCCTTAGTGCCGACAACATTGAGTCTATTGAGATTCTGAAGGATGCCGCCTCGCAGGCCATATATGGCGCACGAGCTTCTGATGGTGTTATTCTTGTAACCACTAAGCGCGGCGTTGCCGGTAAGGTAAAGGTGGACTATAATGGCTATGTGGGTGTTCAGAGCCTGCACAGGAACTTCGATTTCTACTCTCCGGATGAGTATTTCCAACTCCGTCGTGAGGCAAAAGCCAACGACAAAGGGCTTGTTGACGCAAGGGACATGTCGGTTGACGAGGCTCTTGGTGATGATATAATGAAAGAAGTGTGGGCCAGCGGCAAGTTTGTTGACTGGGAGAAGGAGATGTTCCATGACGCATGGTACACCAATCACGACGTAACAGTGCGTGGAGGCAGTGATAAGTTGAAGGTTTCTGCCGGTGCCAACTACTTCGATCAGGATGGTATAGTGAGAATGAACTCTCATTTTGCAAAAGCGTCTTTCCGGTTGAACTTGGACTTCCAGATTGCAAAGTGGGTTAAACTTGGTGTAAACTCATCGTTCTCCTGGAACAAGCAGAAGCGCGAAGACGGTACATTCAGCGAATTTATCACCCGTACGCCACTTGCCCAGATATATAATGAGGACGGTTCTTATACACAATATATTAATTCTAACAATGATGTGAACCCGCTGTACAGACAGAAGCATTTCAAACGCGAGATTACAACCCACAGCAATAGGCTCAATGCATTCTTGGTTTTGACTCCATTCAAGGGCTTCTCTTACAAGTTAAACACCTCATTCTTTAACAGAAGCAGCGAAGACGGACAAGCTAAGGATCAGTATTATCCTGGAGGCGGCTCGACGGCAACACTCACTGAATCGAACGTTGAAAGCACTCTGATAGAAAATATCTTCACTTATGACGTTCCATTTGCTTCAAGACTTCACAAACTTTCTATTACTGCAGCCCAGACTTATGACCACAGAATGAGTAAGTCTTTGGGTGTAAAGACCAACAATCTTCCTGTTGATATGGACTGGAACTTCCTCTCCAACGGTGAGGTAACCGATGTTCCTTCAAGAACTTACACCGAAAACAACCTGCTTTCATATTTGGGCCGTGTGTCGTATACCCTCATGGACCGTTACATAATGAACCTTGCACTACGCCGTGATGGCTCAAGCCGCTTCGGAAAGAACCACAAGTGGGGCACATTCCCATCGGTAGCCTTTGCTTGGCGCATAAATCAGGAGCCCTTCCTTGCATCACAGAAGTGGATATACAACTTGAAGCTGAGACTCAGTTATGGTGTTGTGGGCAACCAGAACGGTATTGGCAACTACACCACATTGGGACTTACCGACATGCGGCGCTATGATTTCGGCGACCAGGCAGAGACAGGTTATCTCCCTACCCAGGAGCTTACAAATCCTGATCTTAAGTGGGAGCAATCGAAGAACTTCAACATCGGATTGGATTTCGGATTCTTCAACAACCGCATTATGGGTACCATTGAAGGCTACTTCACGCGCACTACCGACTTGCTTGTATACCGAGGCATCAATTCAGCCCTTGGTTATACAAGAATGCTTGATAACCTTGGCGAGACTAAGACACGTGGTTTGGACCTTTCTCTGAGTGGCGACATTATTCGTTCAAAGTCGTTTGTTTGGAACATGGGAACCAACTTCAGTGCCTATCATGACGAGATTGTGAAGATAGACGACCAAGTTGACGCCGACGGTAAACCGGCAAGCCAGCCCGGTAACTCTTGGTTCATAGGCAAACCTATCAGCGTTTACTATAACTATAAGTTCGATGGAATTTACCAATACGACGATTTTGACATCACAACAGATGCAGCCGGCAAGACAGTATACACCCTTAAGCCGACGTATGATAGCGATGGAGACGGCATACCCGATAAGGCGATAGAGCGACAGGATGCTATTTATCCCGGATGCATAAAGGTAAAGGACATTAATGGCGATGGCCGCATTACTCCGGACGATCGTACCCAGTATAAGCGTACACCGGATTTCACAATCTCTCTCAATACAAGCGTAAAGTGGAAAAACTTTGACTTCTACATGGACTGGTATGCTGTGTCAGGTCTTTACCGTAATAATCCTTATCTTTATGAATCAAACTACGGTGGCTCACTGCAAGGAAAGCTTAATGGAATAAAGGTTAACTACTGGACACCTTACAACCCTTCGAACGATTTCCCACGTCCAAGTCATAATTCTACAATGAATTATAACGGCACCTTGGGCATCCAGGATGCTTCGTATATTCGCTTACGCACCGTGCAAGTGGGCTATACGTTGCCTGCTGACTTGCTAAGTAGTGTTGGTATCAGTAAGTTGCGCTTTTATTTCACGGCTTCCAACTTGCTAACATTTACAGATTTCAAGTCATATAGCCCCGAAATGTCACCAGGTGCTTATCCTGAGACACGGCAATTTGTATTTGGCGCCAATCTTTCATTTTAACTAAGGAGGAATCAAGATATGCATAACATAATTAAAAATACTATATTTCTGCTCCCGATTCTTGCGCTTCTGGGTTCTTGTAACGACAAATTAGAGCTTGAATCGAAGACTTCGGTAACTTATAATTATCTAAAGTCAACACCAGACGGCCTCGCACGGTCAGTGGTAGGCTTGTATGATTTGGATAGAGAGATAACGGCCGACAACGAACACAACCTGTATGTGGTTACAATGTGCGACTATAATACAGACATTATGGTGTTTAGGGCTGGTACAAGTGCCAGCATAGCAAGGCTGAAGCCATTGCTTCCGGACAACCAAGACTTGGAGACTTTCTGGACACACCATTACTCCATCATAGGCAAGGCTAATGAAATAATTACCAATGCTGAGGCTTTGGGACTCGAAAACGAAACAGTAAAGAAGGCCTGGGCAGAGGCTAAGTTCTTCCGTGGCAGGTCTTACTTTGAACTGTGGAAGCGATTCGACAATCTGTATCTTAATACAGAGCCAACAACAAGGGACAATCTAGTAAGAGATTTCACTCCTGCTTCTGAGCAAGACATACTCAAGCAGATCACCTCAGACCTTGATGATGCCATTGATGGAATTGGTTGGGAGATACCAAACTCGGAGTATGGCCGTGTAACAAAGGCGGTAGCAAAGCACGTTAGGGCCCAAGTGGCCATGTGGCAAAAGGATTACGACCGTGCAATTAAGGAATGCGAGGACGTGATAAATAGCGGTTATTACAAGCTTTTGCCCACAGCTGGCGAAGTTTTTGAAGGAGCCGACCTGCGAAACTCAGAGGTTCTGTGGTCGTATCAGTACTCTCAGAACCCCGGAGGCGGTGGCACGGGTAACCCTCTTACCGGGCACAGAGTATCGTTGATTACTACTACGCGCTATCAGAGCAATGCCGGCTGCACGTTCTCTGTTGATCAGGGAGGCTATGGTTGGGGACGTGTCTACCCGAATACTTACTTATTGAGTCTGTATGGGCCAAAAGATAACCGTTATAACGGTCTCTTCGTGCACGACTTCTACTACAACGACCCTAAGAGTTCTCATTATGGCGAGGTGATACCTAAGAATCTGTACGGTTCTTCGAGTGGTTATCTTGAGCGATTACACTTCATGTCGAAGAAGTTTATGGATAAATGGACCAACAAGGACCAGCCAGACAGGACCTCATCTTTCCGTGATCTCATAGTCTATAGGCTTGCAGAGACATACCTTATGTGTGCCGAGGCTTACTATCATCGCGATGGTGGCAGCAGCCCACAGGCAGTAAAGTACTACAATGCCACATGGACGCGGGCCGGAAATGACCCGGTTTCATCTTTGACATTGGATATGCTGGTAGACGAATATGCACGAGAGCTGAACTTCGAAGGCGTGCGTTGGCCTCTGTTGAAACGCTTAAGCAAGCTTGGTTATAACAATGAAGGCGAGTATGCGGGCAAAGATCAGATGGTAGATCGTGTGCGTGACCACTATGGAGAAACCAAGAAAGAGGATCCGTATCTTGAAAAAGATTACATAGAAAACAGGGAATTCCTTGAGAATAAGGCCAATGAGCCAAAGCTTAAGGTATGGCCCATACCGCAAGCTCAGATAGATTTGGCCGGTGGAACTTTCCCACAGAACGATGCCTGGAAATGAGAAATGACTATTAAAAGAACAAGAATATGAGAAAGATAAAATTAGCTTTGTCGCTTTTACTTGCTTGCTTTATAGTGTCATGCAGTGATACCGACGAGGTGAGAGTTATGCCGGAATTCAATTATATTGATAATGATATTGAGTTGTATAAGAACGCCGGCTCCCAGCATACGGCTCTACTGCTGTCTACCGTTGGCGACATCACGGCCGAGTATGACTGCCCTTGGCTTAGCGTTGATGTAAATTCGCGTCGTGCCATATACACAGCAACCCAAGAAAACGGAACAGGTGAGCCCCGTTCCACCACGGTTTATCTGCGTAGTGGTGACTATTCAGAGACTGTTACCGTAACGCAGAGCGACCTGTTAGAGGGAGAAAGCCATAACCTTAAGGTAGGGCAACTCACCGAAGATGGTCTTGGCATGATATTCTGGGTAGACCCCAACGACCCGCAAAGTGGAAAAGCAGTGTCACTTCAGCGTTGGCCGGGTAGTCCTTATGAGGCATCTCCGGCATTCCATAATGCCTTGTCAACGGTTAATGGCTTAGCCAACACAAATCTGTTTACTGATGGCGCCGAGACCGATGCACCCCAAATAGCCAAGGCTGTGGGCGAAGGCTGGTACTTGCCGGCAAGCCAGGAGCTTATCGACCTGTTCAATGCGTATAACGGTGTGGCCGTAACCGATCCTTCGTTCAAGAGTGTTGTGCCGGCCTCACTTACGGGTGATGAGACCCTTGCCCGCGCAACCTTCGACAAGATGCTTACCGACCTTGGTGGCACTCCTATGAATGAAGCTGCCGCTACTGGCAATGGCGAAAGCTATTGGAGTAGTACTGAGACTTCAGATGGTGCATCAGCCAATTACGTTCGCTTCGGAAAGTATACGCTCTCTACAGGAAAAAAGTCATCTACATCTGTGAGATATGTCAGGGCTATGAAGACTGTGGGCAACTACTCTTTCCCCGAGGAGCCTGTTACCATTAAGTTGTCGTCGGCCAGTGTAACTCTAAAGGCTTCAAACGACAGTCGTGACACCATTGCCGTAACCACAAATTCTAACAACATTAATGCTGTGGTTAATGGTGCCGATTGGCTTAAAGCTACCGTCGAAGGTAAGAATCTTATTCTCTCTACCACCTCTTCCAACACCTCTTCTGCACCCCGTACAGCCACGGTAACAGTCACTGCAGGTCAAGGATCCAACGTGGCCACGGCTACAATAAATGTTTCCCAAGAGGGAAGATCAAACAATGGCTACAAGGTAGGACAGGTAGTTGAAGGCGGAATAGTGTATAAGGTAGACCCCTCTGACCCGACCAAGGCAACAATAGTAACCTTGAAGCGTCAGAATCTGGCATGGACAGACATCAAAGCACCAGAAGGCTGGCGGTTGCCAAGCAAGGACGAAATGTCGGAAATATTCAAGTTGTACGATGGTACGAATGATGTTACGGTCGATTTCCCCAATGCCATAACCGACGCCGAGAAGGCTTCGCGTGCTGCTTTCGACAAGATGTTCACCGACAATGGCGGAGATGCCTGGAACACAGCAGCCGCAGATAAGGGCGGTGATGGCTATTGGACCAGCACAGAAGATACCGGCAACAGTGCAAGAGCATTCTATGTGCGATTCGGTAAGTATCTTGTTTCTCAGGCACAGAAGTCAGGTGCTCGCTTCGTAAGATTCATAAAGGACATTAATTGATAAACTTAAAAATCAGATAATCATGAAAACTAAAGCCTTATTTGCTTATATGTTGCTCCTTCCTTTTGCGGCAACATCATGTTCTGGTACCGATGTGGTGGATCCGAACTTTACCCCTCCCGATGCCGTGATACATCCGGAAAAGTCGGCTGATACCGATTCATTGCTGCCACAGGCAGGTGCTGCTAAGGCGTACTCGCCTTCATTGATAGGCAAAATGTATCGTCCTATACAGGTGTCTTACTCCTCGCAATATCCCCCAGTATCGTCATGGAACACAGCTGATACACGTGTCATACCCTTTATGGAGGGCTACACGCCTCAGATTAAGTCGGAACGGGAGTATAAGGCCATAACTAACAAGTATGGCAGCTATACCGGCAAGGGCAAGCAAACGGCTACCGGACGTTTCTATACCAAGAAGATTGGCAACCGTTGGTGGATTATTGACCCAGAGGGCTATCCGCATTACGAGCGTTCTACATGTTCTTTCCGTCAGGGAAGTTCGGCCCGCAACAAGGCCGCATGGACTTCACGTTTTGGTTCTGTTGCAGCTTGGGCAGCCAAGTCGCAGGCTGAATTGGCCTCGATAGGCTTCCATGGCATAGGCGCTTTCAGTACTGACGGCTATTCGGCAGCATTAAACCACAACAAGTCCAACCCCTCAGCACCTATAATTATATCGCCTTCGTTTGGCTTCCTTCGCCAGTTTGCCAATGCCTCAGGCATAGGTTATCCTGGTGGAAGCTCAAGTAATCTTATCGGTGTGGTCATAAACAGCCAGTGGCCTTCATGGTGCAAGACTTACGCTGCTCAGGTTCTGGCCCCTTATAAGAACGATCCCAACGTTTTGGGCATATTCTCTGACAACGAGATTAACTTTACATCAAACGCTGATAGGGTGCTCGACCGCTTCCTGAACATCAAGGACCACAACGACGCGGCCTATGTTTATGCTGCCAAATTCATGAGTGACAAGGGCGCAACTTCTGTAACCGACGAACTGAACGACGAGTTTGCGGGCCAGTTGGCAGAGCTTTACTACAAGGGAGTAAAAGAGGCCATAACCTCAGTTGACCCACAAATGCTCTATCTTGGTACTCGATTACATGGCAAACCTAAGTATATGGAGCACGTAGTACGTGCTGCCGGTAAGTATTGCGACATCATTTCTATCAACTATTATAGCCGTTGGAGTCCTGAACTCGACACTTACGTAAAGGATTGGGCCACATGGGCCGACAAGCCTTTCATAGTTTCTGAGTTCTATACCAAGGCAGCCGATTCAGAATTGAGCAATCAGAGTGGTGCCGGACTTACCGTTCCGTCGCAGAAAGAGCGTGCATGGGCCTATCAGCATTTCACACTTGGCCTGCTCGAAGCACCAAATTGTGTGGGTTGGCATTGGTTCAAGTATCAGGACGATGATGGCAATGACAACGATGGTAAGCCTGCAAACAAGGGCATCTACGATAACAATTACGAGATGTATCCATACCTTACACGCTACATGAGGCAACTTAACTTCAATGTCTATAACCTTATTGATTATTTTGATAATTAAAAATGTCATGACAGTCAAGAAGTCACTTCTGTTATTCCTCTGTGTGTTGGCAAGTTCGAGCTTGTGGGCCGGTCGCACGGTTCAGTCCTTAAACGATGACTGGAGGTTCATGATAGGTTCGCAGTCATACTCCGAAATGGAGTCGGTCTCGGCAAACTGGTCACCAGTATCGCTGCCACACACATGGAATACAGACGCTTACGCAACAAAGGATTACTATCAGGGCAAGGCGTGGTACAAGCGAAACCTCTACGTTCCGGCTGAGTGGAGGGGGCGTTCGGTATTCCTCCGCTTCGACGGAGTGTCAAAGTGGGCCGACGTTTACGTAAACGGCCGGAGCCTTGGTCAGCATAGCGGAGGCTACACCCGCTTCACTCTCGACGTGACCGGAAGCTTACGCTACGGGCAGAACAACGAGATAGCGGTGCAGGTGGACAACAGCCGGCAAGACATAGCACCCATTTCGGCTGACTTTACTTTCTTTGGAGGCATATATCGCAATGTGTGGCTCATAACAACTGCGCCCGTTCATTTCGACATTACTACCCTTGGAGCCGACGGAGTGTTTATTTCCACACCCACTGTCAGTGAGCAAAGTGCCCGCGTAAGGGTTGTAAGCCATGTGGCTAATTCGGGTTCCGCCAGTGCCACTGCCATGCTGCGGTGCCGCCTTATAGGTCCCGACGGAAAGCTGATGCAGACCAAGCAGAAACGGATAAAGCTAAACGGCCAGGCTGGTCAGGCTGTTACCGTCGACTTCTCGCCCGTATCCAATCCTCAGTTGTGGACCCCCGAGCATCCCGTTCTCTACCGTGTGGAGACGGCAGTAGTTAGTGGCAAGGACTCAGTAATGGACAGTCAGACTCATTATACTGCCTTCCGCTGGTTCAGTTTCGATGCCGACAAGGGCTTCTTCCTTAATGGGAAGCACTACAAACTGCGTGGTCTCTGCCGCCATCAGGACCAATACCCGCTGGGCACAGCACTCAATGACGATATGCATAGGCACGACTTCAAGCTCATGAAGGACATGGGTGCCAACTTCATACGCATATCTCACTATCCCCAAGATGAGGCTTTGCTGGAGCAATGCGACCGTGAAGGCATGCTGGCATGGGAGGAAATACCGGTGGTTAACTACGTTCCGGAGTCGGAAGCCTATGCTTCCAACAGCCTCATGAACCTAAAGGAAATGATACGTCAGCACTACAATCACCCGTCGGTTATAACTTGGGGCTACATGAACGAGATATTGCTGGGCACTATGCGTTCCTACAAGGGTGATGAACTGCAGAAGGCCGTGGCCAGAGCACACAGCCTGGCCCTCCTGCTTGACTCAACAGCCCGTGCTGAAGACCCATCGAGGCCTACGTGCATGGCTTTCTCGCAGAGCAGCAAGTACTGGGAGTGGCAGCTTGCCGACGTTCCGCAAGTGTTGGGATGGAATATCTATGCCGGATGGTATGGCAACAAGTTCTCCGGATTTGAGAGCTGGCTGGCCAAAAGCCACGAGGCCGTGCCTTCAAAACCAATAATCGTTACTGAGTATGGTGCCGGTTCCGACCTCCGTATCAACTCTCACAACCCCCAGAGGTTCGACTTCTCGCCGCAATATCAGCAAGAATTCATAGAGCACTATGTGCCAGTGATTGAGAATACTGACTATGTCAGCGGCGCGTCATACTGGAATTTCATCGACTTCTCGTCGGTCAACAGGGCCGAATCTATGCCCCGAATCAATAATAAGGGCATTGTAACCGCTGAGCGCAGGCCTAAGGATGTGTATTATTACTTCCAGTCAATGTGGCGCAAGGACATTCCGGTGGTGCATATTGCCAGCCGCGACTGGCCGCAGCGCACAGGCTATGCCGACAGTTTGCAGGCAATAAAGGTCTATACCAATGCCAACAGGGTGGAGTTGCTGGTCAACGGCCGCTCGGTGGGCACCAAGGCAGTGAGCAACTGCAACGCAGTGTTCAACGTTAGGCTTACTGAAGGTACCAACATACTTACGGCCCGAACGGCTGATGCCACCGATGTGTTCAAGCTTTCCTATACCGCCACGCCGCTCATGCTGACCGACGGCTTCAAGGAACTGGCCGTAAACGTGGGCTCTAACTGTTCTTATACGTCGCCCTACAGCAATATGACGTGGCAACCCGACCGGGCCTATACTCCCGGAGCATGGGGATACGTGGGCGGTGAGGCCGTAAACTCAAAGGAAGAGGTGCTGGCCACCCGTGAGGGACCACTCTATCAGTCCTACCGCAAAGGCATAACAGAATACCGTTTTGACTGTCCCGCCGGCTACTATGAGCTGACTCTTGGCTTCACTGACGACGATGCCGATGCCGGACGCATGGACATAAGCATCAACAACCGCCAAGTGCTATGGGCCGTTAAGCCCGAACAGCACATGCTGGCCCAAACTAAAACATTCAGAATTCACACCGACGGCAATGTGGTGGTGTCGCTAAAAGGCATTGATGGCACAACTTCATTGTCGGCAATAAAACTTAGAAAACTATGAAAAGAATAAAAATCCTTGTGCTTACCTGTCTTGCGCTGTGCACACAGGCAGTGCGGGCGCAGGACATTATGCAAGTGGTCGACAGCGCATTGGTGCGCTGCAAGTCGCAGGCCGTGATGCTTGCGCAGTCGCTTGAGAGCCAAACGGGCATGCTGCCCAAGAGCTTTGAAAACGGGCAACTTACCACTTGCCGCTACCGTGACTGGACTGCGGGCTTCTTTGCAGGCACCCTCTGGTACCTCTATGAGATGCTTCCCGACGACCATTTGCGCTATTTTGCCGACCTCTATACTCGCCGTATGGAGCCGGCACGTACCATGCGCACGAGCCATGACGTGGGTTTCATGCTCAATTGCAGCTATGGCAACGCTTACAGGGTTACGGGACAGTCCGACTATATGGACGTGTTGCACGATGGGGCACTAAACCTTGCCACGAGGTTTAATCCTCGTTTGGGCGTTATTAAGTCGTGGAAGACGCGCAAGCAGTGGCAGTATCCCGTAATCATTGACAACATGATGAACCTTGAACTGCTGTGCAACGTGGGCCACATTTATCATGACAGCCACCTGATGGACGTGGCCAACTCTCACGCCCACACCACCATGCGCAACCACTTCCGCCCCGACGGCAGCAGCTACCATGTGGTTTCCTACGACACTATAACCGGCAATGTGGAGGTGAAGCAAACCTATCAGGGCTACAGTGACAACTCAGCATGGGCCAGAGGGCAGTCATGGGGCCTCTATGGCTTTACCATGATGTACCTGCAGACGGGAAAGAAGGAATACTTAGATCAGGCTCGACGCGTTGCTAACTTCATAGCAAACAACCCCAACCTTCCTTCCGATGCCATACCTTACTGGGATTTCGACGCGCCAGATATACCAAACGCTCCTCGTGACGCGTCAGCAGGAGCTGTTATGGCCTCTGCCTTCATAGCCTTGAGCCAGGTCGACACCACGGCCGATGCCTCACGCTGGCTCGCCTTGGGCGAAAAGATGGTGCGTTCGCTTTCTTCGCCGGCCTACTTTGCCGCACCCGGCGAGCAGGGAGGATTCATAATAAAGCACTGTGTGGTGCATTATCCGCACCATCAGGGCATCGACGTGCCCCTGCCTTACGCCGACTACTACTATGTTGAGGCCCTGTGGCGTCTCAAGCACCTATATGCTGGACAGCAGGACCGCCAAGCTTGGGTTGACATGCTTACTCGCATAGCCCGCCCTGTTATGGAAAACATGGCTGCAGGCACGCTGCACCAGACCATGCCATTTGAGAGTTCGAGCCGCCCTGAGCGCCGTACTGTGAGCTATCTTGAGGCCTTTGGCCGCACCATGTGTGGCATTTCTCCATGGCTCGAGCTGGGTCGTGACGACAGTAGCGAGGGTAAGCTGCGCGGAGAGTTCATTGACATGGCCCTGAAAGGGGTGAAGAACGCCGTAGACCCTAAGTCACCCGACCATCTTAAATTTGGTGTAGGCCAGCGACAGCCACTGGTCGATGCTGCATTCCTTTGCCAGGGACTTGAGAGAGCCCACACTCAGCTCTACGAAAAGCTTGACAAGACCACCCGCAAGCGCCTCGTCAACGAGCTGAAAATATCACGACAGATAAAGCCGAGCGACAGCAACTGGACGCTCTTTGCCTCGATGGTTGAGGCCACACTGCTCGATCTGACAGGCGAATGCGACAGTGCCCGCCTCTGGTATGGCATAAACCGCTTTATGAAAGACGGCTGGTACAAAGGCGATGCTATGTATGGCGACGGTCCTCAGTTCCATCTTGACTTCTACAACAGCATAGTCATCCACCCGATGCTGGCCGATGTGCTCACAGTTATTAAGCGTCTGGGCTACGATGTTGACTCATTGATAGCCAAAGAGGATGCCCGCCTGGCCCGCTTCAGTGAGGAGCAGGAGCGCGTTATAGGTCCCGACGGCAGCTATCCAGCCATAGGCCGCTCCATAACCTACCGCTTCGGCGTGTTCCATGGGCTTGCCCGCACCGTGCTCCACCACCAGTGGTCGCCCAAACTCAGTGCAGGTCAGATACGTTCGGCCATGACAGCGGTTATGAACAGGCAGATGTCGCGTCCCGGAACATTCGACAACGACGGATGGCTCACCGTAGGTTTTGCCGGCCATCAGCCCAACATGGCCGAGAGCTACATCAATACCGGCAGCGAATATATGTGCTCAGTGTTCTTCCTTCCATTGGGTCTGCCCGCCACTGACGCTTTCTGGACGGCCCCATATGCCGAGTGGACCAACCGGAAGGCATGGAAGGGTATAGACGTAGGCAGTGATCACGCGTTAAGGGATAAGTGAATAGTTGTTTTTTATTGGGGGCGGTGCAAGTGATTTGCACCGCCCTTTTTGCGCGCTTCCTATCCTTATAGCCGGCCTTGGCTGCGGCTTTTTGCACTTCTTTTACGCCTTTTCCATATTTGGCTGTTACCGATACAGTTCTTATGAAGGTCCCTAATCCATCGTCCTTTACGGTGGATTTTTTTTGTCATAGTGAATGGTAATTCTTTATAAATATTGAGATTATAAGAAAAAACGGGGCAAATACTGCGGTTTGGAAGTTTTTTCTTTGGTCTGAAAATAGTTTATTTGTACTTTTGCAACTCATTCATAACATTTACAATTAATACACATGAAGAAACGTTACTCCTTTATTCTGGCCTGCTTGGTGAGCACCATTGCTGTGGCCGACAACTACACAACGGGCGGTGATGGCACCACCTACTCGCTCGAGAAGCTCGCTTCCGTGCAGGGATCGGGCGTAAGCAAGGACGGCTCGGTATACACTTTGGCCGACAGTCTCACCATTGCCGAGGGCGACAAGTTCGTGCTCGACGGCGGCGTTACGCTGAAAATGGCCGACAAAGTTACCTTTCAAATCTATGGTGATGCCGATTTCACAGTGGCAAATCCTACAACCATCACCCGAGAGTCTGCTTCTGCCAAGCCCGGACAGGTGGAATTCCGCAAGGATAACTCTACTGTTAACATCAAGAACGTGAACTGGGACTACGTGGGAATGAAGATTTACGGCACGCCCACAAATCTTAACATAGACAGCTGCCGCTTTGAGCACTACGTGTATGTTAACAAAGTGAGCGGTCCTATTGGCGTAGCGGCTCCCGGAAGCAAAATAAACATAACCAACACCCGCTTTGCCAACAGCGAGTATTCGTCGGTAAGCGGTGCTGCTAACATGCTTGTGAGCTACCGTGTGGAGAACTGCGAGTTCTACAAAAGTCAGCAAACTAACCGCAATTACCCTATGTTGAACCTGCAACAGGGCGATAGCATAATAGTGAGGAACAATGTTTTCGTGGGCGACTCTACCAAAGACTTGGTCGGAGCCATATCTGTGGGCAACATGTTGGGCATGGACGCCGACCTGTATGTGCTCATAGAGGGCAACACTGTTGACAGTTGCCGCTACGGTATCAACATTCAGGGCAAGTTTAATAATGCCATTATCCGCAATAACACACTGCGTCACAACAAGTATGTTTATAAGAACAACGCCAACAACGGCGGCAGCGGCATCGCAGTCTATGACGCAAGCAAGAACCTTAACCTTAAGGTGAGCGGCAACATTATAGAAGACAACCTGTGGGGCGTAACGATAATGGGTGGCAAAAACATAAACCTTGGCAAGGTAGAGGTTGACGGACAGAAGCTCAGCGAGACCGATCCTGATTACAATGAGGGTAAGAACATATTCCGCAACAACGGTAACAACGGCAAGATTTACGACCTTGGCTTCGCCTCTGGTACGAGTTACCTCACCGTTTACGCTCAGAACAACGTCTGGACTCCCCAAACCATGACAGCTGAGAGCATTGAGGACGTGGTGCTGCATCAGAAAGACGACAGCCAGTTAGGCCTTGCCATCTTCACTCCTTGGTTCCAAGGCGAGACATCGGCTGTGGTTAAGCCGCAAGTTAGTACCGGCAGCGCAAAGGCAGAGGCCATCTACTCTGTTGACGGACAGCGCCTAAGCCAGCTCCGTCATGGTCTGAACATCGTGCGCATGACCGACGGCAGCACCCGCAAAGTGCTGGTTAAGTAATCCCGTAGTGGCGGTTTGCCCCGTTTAAGGCATTCCGTCCTTATTTCGCCATTCCCTGTTCCGCCCTTTGAAAGGCATATATGGGGAATGGCGTCTTTTGTTTCCGTCTCCCGCTGCAGGGCCCATTGCGCGAGGGTGTTTGCTCCACCTTTAGGCCGCTGCTGCCCTGTAAACTTGTTACGGCACTTCTGTAATCTGATTACGGAAGCCTCGTAACGTCGTTACGAAAGTGCCGTAATCCGATTACGAGACTTCCGTAACAGCATTACGGCAGCCCCGTAATCTCCTTACGGTGCCGCTTCGGTCTTGTGGTTATAATTCTGTGCTGTCTTGATTGTGCTTTCAGTGTGGTTTCGTCTCCTGATAAGTAGACCCTGAAAGCTTGGCTTACCGCTTGCAAAGATACAATTTTCTGTGGCCGAATGCAAGCTTTTCGTGCCACGATTTTCCTTAGAGCCACTGATGTCTCCGACATCAATCTGCCGATTGGCGGGACTGACTCGGTGCTGCCTCCGGGCTCAATCAAGTAGTCGTTAAAGCTAATTTTGGGTGCCTCAGGCATAAAATCACGACACCGATATGGTGGCTTCAAGAGCCTTTCGGAATGCTTAAATAAACTTAAAATGCTGCTTCCGTAGCTTTGCGGCATTCAGAATAAATGGCTAATTTTGCAATGCAATAATGCAATTAAACCTCTAACTATCAGCAATATGTCGAAGATAATTGATATTCAGATTGAGAAGAGCACCCGACTCATTAAGGCTCTTAGGGCCAACATGGCGGAATTTAAGGACAAAGGCATCAGCGAGGCTCAGCTCGATGGCATGAGCCACGAGCTGGAATTGCTGGAACAGAGCTCGAAAAAGGCCGAAGAGCTGCGCGCAAAGCTGTCGGAACAGGTTAAGAACACTAACTCAATACTGGCCCATTGCAAGGAAGAGTTTGCAAAAACCAAGGCCGTGGTGCGCAACAATTACCCACAGGAGGAGTGGATAAACTACGGAGTGGCGGACAAGAGGTAGTATTCGGCTTCCTCTAATCCATTGTCCGGCCTCTCTGTTGGGGCAGGTGGCAGTGGCGGTTTCCGTGGCACAAGCTGTGCTTGCGGGTGCCGCCACTGCTGCTTTGTGTGCCCACGGCCGTGCCGAGGTTAATAGTGCGGCCCGCCGTGGCGCCGCTATTGCAGAAAAAAGGAAGTAATAAGCAGTTTTCGGGAAATTTTCTTTATCTTTGCAAACATGAACCCACTACATCTTACAATACTACTTCTGGCCCTCATTATGGCCACTCCCATAAGCCTGAACGCGCAGAAACAGAGCCAGCGCAAGGCCACAAAGGCCGCTACTCCAGCAAGGAAGAAAACCTCAAAGCAGACCAAACAGCTTAAACCTTCGGCTCGAAAAGCCGCCAGTAACAGCAAAACGGCTGAGAAAAAGGAGCAGTTCACTGCCGCCGAGCAGCAGCAAATAAGCATTGCCACGCCCCATTTGTTCGACAAGGGCAACACCCTCCGCATTGACTTCACTAAGCCTTCGGCCTACAGTTTCCCTCTTCCGGTGGGCCAGGCCCGTGTAATTGACAGCCACTCTCTTGAGATAAGCTCATCGAAAGGCGACATAGTGCTGGCCATGTTCGACGGCACGGTGCGCCTCTCCCGCCACCTTCCGCAGTTCGGCAACGTGGTAGTGGTGCGCCACGACAACGGACTGGAAACGGTGTATGGCCACAACAGCCGCAATTTGGTGCGGGTGGGCCAGCGCGTCAGGGCCGGTCAGCGGGTAGCCATCATAGGCGACGAGGGCGGAAAGTGCTACTGCCTCTTTGCCATAATGGTAAACGGAGGCCGCATTAACCCCACCACTCTGCTCTCGTCCAAGAGCCACAACCTTACGAAACAGGTGGTGGTGCTGCGCAAAGAAGGCAACCGCGTGGGCGTTTCTACCGAGAACGCTGCCGAGGATCAGCGCGAACCGGCCACGGCCCGCACCGAAGCCAAGGGCAGGAAGGGCTCTATAACATCGCTCGACCCTGACGAACAGGGCGACGATCCGCTGCTTCAGAACCCTACTTTCAAGCTCGACCTTAAGGCAATAACCGACGAACACTGGTCGTATCCACTGCAGGGAGCCCACGTTATAAGTCCCTATGGAGGCCGCGGGCGTCGCAAGCATGCCGGAGTTGACATAAAAACACGCCCCAATGATGAGGTTCTGGCCGCCTTCGACGGTGTGGTCACGCAGTCGGGACCATACTATGGCTACGGCAACTATATCGTAATACGCCACGCTTTCGGCTTCTCCACCTGCTACAGTCACCAGTCGCGCAACTACGTTAAGAAGGGACAGAAGGTCAAAGCCGGCCAAGTGATAGGCTTGACGGGCCGCACCGGCCGCGCCACAACAGAGCATCTGCACTTCGAAGTCAGGTTTAAGGGCCGCACCATCAACCCCGCCATACTCTTCGACCACGTAAACCACAAGCTCAAAGCCAGCGTTCTTACCCTCGGTCGCAATGGCTCGGTAAAGTAAAACGGCCGCTCCATGCAGCTGATGGCTGAAAATCGGCATTTGATTTTCTACTTAGCAAAATTGTTTTTGCTAAGTAGAATTTATATTTTCTCTGCCTAGCAAAATACCTTTTTCTATAGGATTACAACGTCAGAAGCACCGTTTCTGCCCCTTATTCCCATATCTTCGGGCCCACGGAACAGGCCTTAACGCCCCGTCATATTTACGAAGTCAGCATGTCGTGGCTCCATACCGCGTCACCAACCTGCGGAAAATGCCATGCGGTAGATGGGCGACTCCTCCGGAGTCGGATATGGAGTGGCTCAAGATTCCTCGGGTCGGGACGACCCGAGGTTATTATACGGTGATGCCTCCGGCATCAATCGGGCTGTTGGGGTAACTGATTCTGTGCTGCCACGGACATCATTTCGCAGTACTGATGTGAAGGCTTGGCGGTGCTGTGTTGGTAGCATCGTAAAGCTTAAAAGCTGATTCTGTGCTGCCTCCGGCATCCATCCGGCGGTCTGCGGAGGTGGCTTCGCTGTGCCGTGGCATCAACTTCACAGTACTGACGTACAGACTCTGCGTCGCCATTAGAGCCATTGAGTCCGGAGGACTCACCTCTGCGTTAACCCCGTCTCATCATGCGGAGCATGTGAGGCGGGGTATATCGTCATGCCTTATGAGTCGACCCAGGCAGGGTCGCCGCTGGATTCGGCCCGTGAGGTCAGCCCTTTCAGCCCGCCATACATGCTTGCGCCATTGATGCCGGAGGCATCACCGTATGGCAATCGAGGGTGCTTGTCACCCTCGGAATACAGCCTCCACACCCTGAACCGACCCCAGCGGGGTCGCCCAACTGTGGATAGTGACTTCCGATAGTGGCAGTTTTAGCGGCCACATGACCTGAGTTTGTAGGGTGGTGCTTTCTTTACTTATTTATTATTTCCCTACTTCTTTTCAGCGATGCGGCCGTCAGGAGTGAACATCATTTCCTTTACCTTGAGGCTGCGCAGGTATGATTTGCCGCCGGAAGGGGCGCTGTCGTGATAGAAAAGATACAGATGGCCACGATATTCTGTAAGGCAGCCGTGCGTGGTCCAGCCCACTACGGGCTCCAAAAGTACGCCACGGTAGGTGAAAGGACCATAAGGGCTTCGTCCGGTGGCATAACAGAGCAGGTGGGAAGTGCCGGTAGAATAAGCGAAATAGTAGGTTCCGTTGTGCTTTATCATCCATGAGGCCTCGTAGAATCGGTGCGGATCGCTTGCGCGCAGAGGACTTCCGGCCGAGTCAACCACCACTACCGGCTTTGGAGCCTCGGCAAATTGCTGTACGTCGGCAGTCATTCTGGCCACCCGTGAGGGCAGAGCCGGCTCGTAGCCTTCGGGCAAGTGCTCATTCTTCAGAGCTATGTTGTCGTGATATCGCTGTAGCTGTCCGCCGCTGAGTCCGCCAAAATAAACGTAAATCTGTCCGTCGTCGTCCTTGAATACGCAAGGGTCTATGCTGTAACTGCCCCTTATTGGGTCAGCGTTGGGCCGGAACGGCCCCTCCGGCCTGTCGGCATTAGCCACTCCAAGACGGAAGTTGCCGTTCAGATCCTTGGCGGAGAATATGAGGTGATACTTTCCTTCTGCCTCCACACAGTCGTTATCCCATAGCTGTTGCTGTGCCCATGGCACGTCGTCAACCGTGAATTGCAGTCCGCAGTCGGTGGCTTCGTGCTTCATCGGGTTTCCGTCTATGCGCAGCACGTGGTAGTCGCGCATTTGGTAATGGTTGCCATCGGTCTTGTCTTTCACGCCCGATTCCCAGTCGTGGGAGGGATAGATGTAGAGCTTTCCGCCGAAAACGTGGGCTGCGGGGTCGGCCATGTAGTCGGCAGTAAACACATATTTTCCTTTGTCTTGAGTGTTTTCGGCTTCTTGTGCTGTTGCCACTGTAGGCGCGAGGGCCAGCATCAGTGCGCAAAGTGGTGCATAATATTTTTTCATTGTAGTGCAGTTTGTTTGATTTAGTGTTGCAAATTTACGTCTTTTGGTTAGATAATGGAAATATTATTGGCTGTTTTATCCCGGTATAGGTCATAATTCTGTAATATATTCTGTATAAAAGGGGCAACCCGACCATAAGTCCGGTTGCCCCAAAGTTATGAATTAAAATTACGCTTATGTTATTTCACGATGTGTTCAAACTTGAGAAACATGTTTTTATAGTTT
>CAZUWO010000022.1:0-1292 GCA_964623995.1 uncultured Prevotella sp.
ATGGCCCTGCTGGTAGTCGCGGAACCACAGGCCCTCATACCTGTTGTTGTTGGCAAAGTAGTAGGTGCCCTTGCCGTGCTGCTGGTCCTGAAACCACTGGCCCTCATACTTCTCCCCGTCAGAGAAAGTGTATATGCCAAAGCCTTGCCTGCGGCCCTTCACGTACTCGCCCTCATAGGTGTCGCCCGTCTTGAACAGCGTGGTGCCCTTGCCGTTGGGCTTGCCGCCGCTCATCTCTCCTTTATATTGGCCGCCGTCGCGCGTTGTGCAACTGCCCATGGTCACCTTCTGCCCCCACGCCCGAGGGGCGGCAAGCAAGGATATCATCGCCACAAGGGCAACGCGGTTCATAGTCGATCTGAATTTCATTCCACAAAAATAGGCAATTAAAACTACACGGCAAAATACTTTAGGAAAAATTAAAACTATCACGGCAAATACGCCACCGCCCTCACCCGCACAATTCCGGAAGGCTCCGCCCGAGCGCCCTGTCCGCCCTGCTGCCTCTAATTCGTAATTACTATTATACTGCAAAGATAGCAAAAAATTCTGACATTGCCAAACGCCAAACACACT
The DNA here is from genome assembly GCA_964623995.1 of uncultured Prevotella sp. Taxonomy (GTDB): domain Bacteria; phylum Bacteroidota; class Bacteroidia; order Bacteroidales; family Bacteroidaceae; genus Prevotella. Next base: position 577 of record CAZUWO010000022.1, read on the forward strand.
TTTTAACGCTTAGGGCAAAAAACTTCGCCGTAAAGAATCTTGTCTTTCCGCACAGGCAAAAGCACCGCCCCGCAGACCTCACCGAGCCCGCTCCACGCAGCCTGACATTCCAAGGAGACGGTGCTGCAAATATGAAGGCAACAAAGTCAGGAAACAAGTAAAAACTGTCTACCTAAATCAGGAAAAGACAACCGACATCACAACATCACAACATCACAACATCACAATAAGCACTTTCTATGTGCACAAAAAGTTAAAAGATAAAAACTAATTATAGTAAGCATAATTACTATAAGTAATTAATATACAATATATTATATATAATATAATATTATTAATATGTAATAATATTTTACCCAATAGTCTCCTTTTTCGTTTCCGAGGATAACCGAAACCAATAAATGTGATGTTGTGATGTTGTGACGTGTCCACCGTCTAAAATTTACGTAAGTGTTTGGCAGTTAGGTATATATACCAATTTACCCATCGTCACTCTTCCGCGCCTCGAAACTTAATATTGCCCAAACGCAAGCAAAACAGTGTCAGAAAACGCGTGGGAAAATCCGCATTCCGCCCCACTTCGGCGGCATATAACCCTTTTCTAATTACGAATTACGAATTACGAGTTATTAATTATGAATGGGGAATTGACTGATGTAAAATGAATAATGGATAAACGCCAGCCATCCTCATTTCGCCCCATTGCCACAGCCCTC
>CAZUWO010000022.1:1302-30924 GCA_964623995.1 uncultured Prevotella sp.
GGGGGGTGACTCCTTCTGTGCCCGATGGGCTTGCGTGGGCCTCTCCTGCGGCTGACGGGCGGCTCCTCCGGAGTCGGCAGAGTGAGGGGCGGGCTCCTTATTCCGAGTGGCAGGGACGACCCTCGGCCATCAAGCGGTGATGTCTCCGACGTCAATGGCTCCCCGACAACGCCAGCCCCCTCGCAGGCCACCGTGGCAGCCAGTGCGCCCCAGCGCAGCACATCACCCATGCGGCACCGATACCGGCCCGCACAGAGCCACCGTGGCAGCCATCGCAGCCCAGCGCCCATGCGCCGGCGCAGCAAATTAGTAATTCCAAATTAGTAATTAGTAATTGAATTCCTCATTCAACATTCAACATTCATAATTAGTAATTAGTAATTAACAATGCCTTACGGCGGACAGACAAAAAAGTTGCGGAGAAGGGCGAAATATCTTCTGTTTTAATGATAAAAAATTTGGCGGTTCCAAGATTTTTTATTATCTTTGCAGAAGATAAATGATTACGAATTACTGATTGGGAATTGCGAATTATGCCGCCCGTTCGGAAGCCCCAGCCAAGTAAGGAGTAAAAGGAGAAAGACGCTAAAAAACTACGGGTTACGAATTTGAAATTACGAGTTACTAATTTAGAGTCAGCCACACGCCGGAGAATTACGAGTTAGGAATTGCGGATTGAGAGCCGCCGCCACAACACAGGCAATTCAAGATTCCGCTAAAGCGAAAAATAATTACGAATTATTAATTACGAGTTACTAATTACGAATTACTAATTTAGAGCCTGCCACACGCCAAAGCTGTTACGAGCTGGGAGCCCGCAAGCCGCTGAAGAGAGAGCCTGTCTGCCACTTCTGCTGTCAATTAGTAATTCCAAATTAGTAATTAGTAATTAAAAACAGGAGAGCCACTTGGCAAGCAGGCGCTTGTACACGTCGGTCTGGTCTATGAAAGTCATGTGGCGGGCACCGTCGAGCAGCTGCCAGCGCGAGTTTGGTATACGGTCGGCCATGGTCTTGGCTATGAGGGGAGTGCACTCGTCGTTGGTGCCGCTTATTATAAGCGTGGGCTGACGTATTTCGCCAAGGCGGCCGGTGTACTCAAAGTCCTTCAGAGTGCCCGTGGGGGTGTACTCGTTGGGCCCCCATGCCGTGATGTACGATTCAGTGCCGAAGCGCTTCTTGCGGCGCAGGCATTCGGGCGACGCCTCCGTTATCTCGTCGGCATGCAGAACGGTGTAATGGTCGTTGGCCCTCAGATATTCGGGATTGCTGAAGTCGCCGCTGCTCACTGCCGTCGCTATGGCGCGCTGCTCGTGGTCGGGCATGAAGGATATGAGCCGCTGCTGCTCCCTGCTCCAGAGCGAGCTTGAGGGCAGGGTGCTCGAGAGTATGGCCGACTCTACGCCCTGCGGCTGCCTGTCGATGAGATAGGCTATGATGAGCATTCCTCCCCACGACTGCCCGAGCAGGTGCACGCGGCTCAGGTTCAGGTGGCGGCGTAGCGCTATCAGCTCTTCGGTCCACGTGTTCAGGTTCCACAGCTCCTTGTGGCCGTCAAGATAGCTCTCGCCGCAGCCTATCTGATCGTACGATACGATCTGCCTGTGGGTTTCCTCGGCAAGCGAGTCGAGCACCTCGAAATAGTTGTGGGTAGAGCCCGGACCGCCATGTATGAGCAGCAATGGGGCCTGAGCCGTGGGTTCGCCCACTATCCTGTAGTAAGTTTCGTGCCCTAGGAAGGGCATCCTGCCTGTAGTTATTTTCATATTTATATGTTTTTCAAGTCATTTCCCCATCAATGGCAGCCCCTCTGCGTCAGAAGCGGAAGCCGTAGAAGAGCCTCATGCGCCACTTGTCCCGCTCCAGGCGCAGGTTCTCCCTGCGGCCGGTGGTTGAGGAGTTCAGCACCATGGTGATGCCGGCAAACTTGCGGCGCCACGAGTATACCACGGCTCCGCGGCCGGTCATTATCAGACTGGGAAAGCGGTAGCTCATGTTCACCTTCTTGCCCTCCGACCTAAGATTGGAATGTATCATTACGTCGAAAGTGGGCAATGCTGACAGGTGGAAGAGCCAATGGCTGCCCGCCACCAAGTTGTAGCCATAGCCCGCACCCAAGGCAAACTCCCACAGCTTGAGCTTTATGGAGGGTATGGCAAGCTGGTCGTCGGGCGACACCTTGGTTGCTTGCCCGTCAACACTCACACCGAGCAGGAAGCTGCCGGCACTGCGCCTTTGCACGTAGCTTTGGCTGAAGGCTGCCGGAAACGAGAACTTGCGGCCGTTGAAGGCGTAGTATGCGTTCAGGTTCAGGGCGTTTTGGCTTGTAAGCCCCTTGGCAAGCTCCGTCTCCACGCCACCATATTCCAGTTTGCCCTTATAGGTTTTAGATGAGAGATATACCACATCGAAGCCAAACTTGTTGCCGTATGAGTTCATGTTGAACTCAAAATCCTTGTTGCGTCCGGCAAGCTTTGCTGGGTTGAATGCCAGCCCGAGCGAGATGCCACGATAGGCAACCGACACGCTCATGGTGCCACGGTAGTCGGCCCTAACCTCACCCCTGTACGGCTTTCCGCCATTATTGCCCTCGGCAACGGTCTTGGCACCCGATATGTTGCCACGCAGCTTTATAGTCCATCTGCCGTCGGGGCGGGCCACATACATGGTGTCGAAGCTTATACGGTTGTATCTCCGTGCCAGCAGCGAGTCGCCACGGCGGAACCTTCGGTCGTATACAGCGAGCCGCTTCCTGAACCTCCCGTATCGCTTCGAGCTGATAGCGCCACTGTCGAGCCGCGCCCTGAGCAGGCTGTCGCCCCACTGCAGCAACCTGCCCTCGTCGGCAGCGCGCCGCATGGCAAGGCGAAGGCTGTCGGCCATGCGCACGTTCCGCCTCGCCTTCTTCCGCCCTGAGCCCGACTGGGCATTGGCCGAAGCCACAAGAAGCAGCAGGGCAAAAGCCGTCAACAGTCTGAATCTGACCATAATACTAACCGTTTCTATCAATGTTTGCCACTTTGTCTTTCTGCCATAACTCAAGGCAGAAGCCAGTATTACGGCCACAAAAATACACATTTTTATCGAAACTACGGTTGTTTTGCGTTAGAAACACCATGCTGAACAGAAACTTCTGCCACCGCAAAGAAGAATATACTGGCTGATGAAAGGACTGAAAAGAAACGATAAAAAAGCTCGGAAACCTGCATTCATCAGCATTTCCGAGCACTTAGTTGCGGAGGCAGGACTCGAACGTGCGACCTCCAGGTTATGAGCCTGGCGAGCTACCAACTGCTCCACTCCGCGATGTTTAACCATGATTGAAATATTTGGCTCAAGAAGCCTTTCCTTCAATTGCGGTGCAAAGGTACTCTTTATTTGCTTTGCCTCCAAACATTCGCTCCCAAAACGTCGTGTTTTTTAACGTAAATAAATAATTAAACAGCCTTTTTAAACTATTTTTATCGTCGTAGTGATCGCAAAACGGAATATACAGCAATGTATGAAAGAAACAAAAAAGGGATTAAGTATAAATAAATAGGTAGAATGTGTAAATATTTATAGCGGTAAAAGCACTACTTTTGCAGTCGGAAAGAAACATTTTTTTTGATTATGAGATTTGTGTTTGGAATAATAATGTTATTGCTGGTGCTTAGCGGACAGGTATATGCATCGACGCGCACATGGCAGTTGCTGCCCAACATCCTGCCACTGCGCATTGCCGCGGTGGTGCTTATGGCGGTGGCCTTCATATTGTTTTTCGTCAGCATGAGCGGCAAAATAGACGGCATGCCGATGGCAGGGGCCACCTTCTGCTATGAGGTGGGCACCTCGTGGCTCTTCATTTTGCTCTACCTTGTAATGCTCTATCTTGTGCTCGACCTGATTCTGGCCGTCCACGCCATTCCAAAGCCATGGCTCAGGGGCAGCATCTGGGGCTCAGTGGCAGTGCTTTTGTTCATGGCAGGGGTGTTTACCTACGGCTATTTACACTTCAACCACAAAGAGCGGGTTGAGATAACGCTCGACAGCCACGGCAAGGTGAAGCGCCCAATGAAGCTGGTGCTCATCAGCGACGTGCACATGGGCTACCACAACAGGCGCTCCGACATTCACCGGTGGCTAAACCTGATAAGCAAGGAGCACCCCGACGCGCTCCTCGTAGCCGGCGACCTGATAGACGGACACATCGGTCCGGTGAACGAGGAAAGGACTTCAGAGGAGTTCAAGGCACTGCCCTACCCCGTATATGCAATACCCGGCAACCACGATTACTATACAGGAATAGACACCAACCGCGACTTCTGCCGGCAGGCGGGCATCATACAGCTGCGCGACAGCGTGGCCCAGCTTGGCGATATCACGATAGTGGGGCGCGACGACCGCACAAACTCTCGCCGCAAGAGCCTTAGCGAGCTGATGAGGGGCGTGGACAGAAGCAAATACATTATAGAAATGGACCACCAGCCCTATCATTTGGAAGACGCAGAGAATGCCGGCGTTGACTTCGAGTTTGCCGGCCACACCCACTACGGGCAGGTTTGGCCCATCTCGTGGATTACAAACGCCATATACGAAGATGCCTTCGGTCCACTGACCAAGGGCAAAACGCAATATTGGGTAAGCTCAGGCATCGGCATTTGGGGTGGCAAATTCCGCATAGGAACGCACTCCGAATACATTGTGGCAACCATAAAATAGCAACAAAGATATGAGAAAACAACTTACAATCATGCTTGCGGGCTTGCTCTCTTTTGGACTTGCGGCCTGCGCACAGACAGGAAAAAAGAAGGAGAATAAAAGTATGGAAAACAAAAAGACTACGCTCGTGGCCTACTTCTCGGCCACCGGCACCACGGCAGAGGCCGCAAAACAACTGGCCAAGGCTGCCAACGCTGACATCTATGAGATAGAACCCGAACAGAAATACACCGACGCCGACCTTGACTGGACCAACAAGCAAGCCCGCTCCACAGTGGAGATGAAGGATGCAAAGTCGCGTCCGGCCATAAAAGGAACCGTTCCGAACATCGGCCAGTACGATACCGTGTACGTGGGCTTCCCCATTTGGTGGTACACAGCGCCGACAATAATCAACACTTTCGTAGAGAAAAACAATCTGAAGGGCAAGACGCTCATCACGTTTGCCACCTCCGGAGGCAGCAGTGTGGCCAAAGCCACGCGCGATTTGCAGAAGGCTTACCCCGAACTTAAATGGAAGGAGGGCTCACTTCTAAACTCGCGCTCGCTCAGCGAAGCACAGAAGCTTGTAGATAAGTTCAAATAGAGCTTAGCGTTTAGAAATATTCTTACAACGGTACACTCACAAAGCCACGTGAATGTACCGTTTTTCTGTATGCCAGCCATCAAGAAGCCAAGCATAAATTGCTTTCAGCCTCTGAACCTATGCTTTGCCACAGCCAAAGCAGCCACTTAGCTAACCCAAAGTGGCAATACTGGCTAACGGTCAGACACTATCACCTTGCTCGTTACCTTGCCATTCCTGACAGAAGCCTCAACCATACGGCCGCCTGAAGCGTGGAGCCTGAAGCTCGCATCAACATCGCGGGGCCACGAAGAGAAAAGAATGAGGCTGCCATCGGGCTTTTCCTGAAGCAGCATCTCCTGCAACCCTATCATGCCCGAACCTCCCCAGTTGTGGTCTGGCGTCCAGTCGTGGCCCGGACCCCAAAAAGCGGGAAAGCGGAAGGGGCCATTCTCCATCTTCAATTGCTCAAGACTGTCGGCTTCTTCGGTAAGTCCGAGGCAGGCAGCAAATATATTTGCCTGCTCCCAACTGGCAACTCCCTTGAACTGAGGCACATAAGGGTCGTTGCGCCAAGTGTTTATCGCCACGCTGTCGGGGTCGCTCCACACGCCCATCATGCGCCAAGGAAAAAGCGGATATAGCTGTGGCAGCTCACGGTTGTTCACCCTTGCCCACACCGCAGCAGGGGCAATGCACTTCTTTCCGTTGACATAGCGATATGGTATTGGCGGTATGCGCGAGAGAATAGCCTTGTATTTACCCACCGTGGCGCTGTCAGCATGGCAAGTTTCCAAGTAAGAAACCAGCGCGCCGGTAACTGTTTGCAGAGCCGCAATGGTGTTAGTGGGGTTGTAAGCCATCTTGAACGTTTCCAAACCTGAGCCCGGATAGATTACTATATGGCCGTCGCCGTCGAGCTCCTTGGCTCCACGGAGTCGCGCTTCACGCCTGTAGTGCTCGTCGAAGAACACTATCGACTGCTCAATGAGGGGCAAATAGCGGCTTATGTCGGCTCCAGTATAGCGGTTTTTCTCAAGAGCCATCATGCAAAACTCAAGCACCGTGTCCCAGGTATATTCAAGCCAGGCGTTGCGTTCCACCCCCGGGTCGAACCATTCTGGCCTTTTCCTGCCGTACTCGTCGAGGTTTGGCAGTCCGAAGTTTTCTATCTGCTCATTGAAGTTTGCCCCTTCGTGATGCCAATAGGTTTGTGAGCGCATCGTGGCCACAGGCAGAAGGCGCAGGTAAAAGTCAAGTTGCGGCTGCATAATGTCGCTGTCTCCGCTCTTCAGCATTGGCCAATAAACGAGCCGCTGGTTCTGTGCGGTGAACGTGCCTCCGCCCCATCGGCGGAAGTCGGGAGTGTAATCGTATTGCGGATTCACATATATGGGGTCGAAAGTGAACAGACCTCCGTTGAATTTTGTGGGCCACTGACTGCGCGAATTACAACCAAGCATGTAGCGAAAAAGCGTGTAGTTGCGCCCTATATCAGCATAGCGGCCACCCAAATTAACATAGCTGCGCTGCCAGAACCGGCGCCACCAGTTGCGGCTGTCGGCAAGGGAGCGTGGCGTTGATGACTTTTCAGCTTGAGCAACTAAGTTCTTGAACGACTCAACGCCACCTTGCGAGGCCCCGAGAGCTATGGTAAAGGCCGTGCGCTTTATTGCTTTTGACGATTGGAAATTGTAGGCGCGGAAATCGGTTGATGCGTAAGTGCCCTCAGAAGTGCCCGTAAACGTGAGGTCCTTGCAATTCATGCGTCCGCCGAAAACGAGCGAACCGATGGGGTTGAACAGCGAGTCAGCCGTCTGAAGATGCTGCTGCTCCATTGTGACATCATAGACAGTGCGGGGCGGATTTTCATGATAGAACCACACGGAGTGGGCCAACGGCTGCAACGTGTCGGCATGAGTGAATATGGTTTTCGGCGCACCGAACTTGTAACTGCACTGCTGACTCTCCAAGCCACGCAGTGACCGGTCGTGGTGCCGCCATGTTTCATAGCTCAGAGCAATGCTTCTGGCGTGCGAAGAAGTTACATTCACATGAACAACCGGATTGAAAACGTCTACTTGAATTATAATATCGGTCACACCATCAGTAACTTTCATCGTTCCGTCGGCCAGATTCAGCGTCTGAACAAAACGAGTTGAGGCGAGCCCTCCATCAAGCTTCAGGCGGAAACGCCCTGCCTTGAGCATGCTGTTGTTCTCGTCGAAGAAGCCACTACGGGCAACATAGAAGAGCAATTCACCCCGCTCGGCCCACACGTTGAGTCCGATGTCGCCTCCGCCGCAGGGCATAGAGCCGGCTGAATTGTGGCTCATCGTGTGCCAAGAGTAAGGCTCCGGCGCTTGAGCCTTAACGGTAAATGGCAGACCGAAGCCTGCCATAACCATTAATAATATACTTGAAAAAAAATTAAGATGCATGATAACGTTTTAGAACAAATCAAGGTCGTGAGCCAGTCCGGTTACCTCAACGGTGGCCTTTTCTATGCCTGTAAACTTGCAGTTCTTGACATGTATGCCATAGATATTGTCGTGATCGGGCAAGCCTATTATGTAAACTCCATACTCGCTCTTCTTGCTTGTAACGTTGTCGAGCCATACATTGCGGACTGTTGGAGGGTTGGCGCGGTCGCATTGTTCGCGGTGATCGTAGTCAAGATTTATCTTAAGAACGGCCTCGCGGCACTGTCCCACCTCAACGTTGCGCACAAACACATTCTCAGTTACGCCACTACGGCACGAGTTCGACTTGATACGGATTACGCGTTCAAGGTTTGGTGAGTCCATCTTGCAATTCTCCACAAACACGTTCTTTACTCCTGCGGCTATCTCAGAGCCCATAACCACGCCTCCGTGGCCGTCTTCCATAACGCAGTTGCGCACAATAATATTCTGTGACGGACGACCGTCGAGTCTTCCGTCTTGATTGCGTCCGCTCTTGATGGCTATGCAGTCGTCGCCCGTATGGAACCGGCAATTCTCTATAAGTACGCCATTGCAGCTCTCAGGGTCACAGCCATCGCCGTTTGGCCCCTCATTATAGACATATACGCCACGCACGGTCAGATTCTTGCAAAATACTGGATGTATTACCCAGAAAGGTGAACGGAGGAGCGTAACTCCCTCTATCAGCACGTTCTCACCATTCATAATGTTGATGAGCTGGGGCCTAAGGCCGCAGCCTTTGCCAAACTTGCGCTGCTCAACAGGAACCATATCACCTACCATTCGGCCAAGTTCGGCGCGCTTACCGGTGAACTTGCAGTTTTCAAGACCTTCTTTATAGCCGAAGCGTTCCACACCTGTCATGGGCCACCAAGCGTCGTTTGAGGCTCCACCGTCAATTGTTCCCTTACCGGTTATCCCCACGTTCTTTACTCCGTTGGCATAAATCATGGGTTGATAGTTGTAGCAGTCGATGCCTTCCCAACGGGTACGCACCAGCGGATAGAGCGAAGTGTCGAAGGCAAAGAGCAGGGTTGCGCCCTCCTCTACCACGAGATTGACTCCACTTTGCAGCGTGATAGCACCGGTAAGCCACGTGCCTGCGGGCACAACAACTTGGCCACCACCCTTCTTTGAGCATGTGGCTATGGCCTTGTTAATAGCTTTCTGATTCTTTGCGGCAGTAGCTTTTGTTGATGCACCGAATTTGGTTATTACGTATTTCTTACTGCCAAATACCGGAGCTTTAATGCTTTGCTCAAGTTGTTTGTACTGTGTGTCCCACTCAGATGCGCTGCACAACAGTGGCAGGGCTATCAGGAGAAGTAATAGGGATAATTTTTTCATGGTGAAGTATAAGCTTGAGTTTTTAAAAATATTATCAGGATTATCAATAGGCAGCGGCGGCTTTGCGAAGCCTTACCATTCCACGATGAACCAGATTACGCACCGACGGATAATTGAGATTCATGATTCGGCACACGTCGCCATACTTTTTCTCTTCCAGAAAATACAGTTGGAAGGCCATGCGCTGGCGTGGAGTAAGGGTTTCGAGCATAGAGTCTAGGGCCTCAAGTTTTCTAGTATCGCCCTCATTCTGTATGTATTCGTCCTCAACACCATCAGTACAACGGCGATAGGAGCACTCCTCTGCAGGTGTGTCTACAGTGAAAGAGTCGTGGCGAAACTCGTCAACGATTCTGTTTCTCAATGATATGATGAGATAGGAGCTAACGCACTTCATGTCGGTCTTGCTGTTACGATTAAGCAATTTAATAAAAACATCGTGTATGCAGTCTTCCAACAATTCCTTGTCGCGGGTGAGACAACGACCGTAGTTTACAAGCATTGGCAGGTAAATATTATACAGTTCGTCGAATGCGGAATTATCACCATTTCGGTAACGGCGTAAAAGCTCGACGGCCTTTTCGTCTTTTACATTGTAGATGGTTTTCATTTAGGTTTTGTTTTTTACATTGCAAAGGTAAAATTAAATGTGCACAAAACACCCAAATAAAAGACCAATGAACCGTAAAAAATGATATATTAGTTGGAAAAATGGGAAATGCCTTAAATTCCCAAAGCCAATTTAATCTTATGTTGCAGTTTTTCTACTTGCAAGGGGGTAAGTAAATCCTGCGGCATATCAAGATTGCGCAATATGTTCTCGGCCTGACAGAAAGCCATCCGCTCCTCTTTTCGCTCGCAAAGATAAGCTTTCCAAAACGCCTCAAGCTCCTCTTCTCCCTCCAAAACGTATCTTATGAACCTTTTGTCGGTAAGAAAACGAATCAAACCGGGAGTAGATGCCACGGTCTCTCTGCCTATAGTTAGAAGAGGAATCATAAATAATGCTTAATCATTTAATTGACGCATAAACATTATTTTTGTACTCTAAACATGTGGAAATATTACAACTTAATTATTATTACCCAAGCATGAAAAAGCGAAAACAATACAAAATAAAAGCCAACACGCAGACAAAGGTTGTTCATATGCGTGCCGGCTTAATAAAAGAAGCCTACAATATGGATTGGCTTATAGCGTCTTGCCGGTCTTGAAGGTTATCTTTAATACCGGTACAAAGTTGATATTAGTATCTATTTCTACTTTGAGGCCTTCACTATCACACGTATAACGGGTGCGCTTTTGACCCAAGACTTCTACTTTCTTGATTTTATCTTTCTGTCCGGCAAGCGATTTCACAACGGCATGGCCATCATCCGGTCGCTTCATCAGTATTGCATAGAGCACATTTCCCTTTGTGGTGAATCGCATGTCTCGCGATGTATAAGCCTTGTTTGACTCGTTGAACCCCATCTTATCGGCCAAAGGCTTTGCGTTTTCAGCATCCGGGCCTTCGCCGAACTTATTCCATGGGCGGGTGCTGAAGATGCATTCGCTGTTGGTATTCATCCATGTGGCCATGCTGTCAAGTATGGCTTCCTCACGGTCATCGATGGAACCGTCGGCACGTACCGGCACACTAAGCAGCAGGTTGCCGTTCTTGCTGACTATATCGGCAAGCATGCGAACTACCCGAACAGCCGTCTTATAAGTGTTTTTGGTGTAGCGCGTACGGTCGTAATGCCACGAACCGAGACAGGTACACGTCTGCCAAGGCCGATCGCTTAAATGATCCAAGGCTCCGCGCTCAACGTCTCTGACTAAGCATTGCTGCTCAAAAGGAGTAAGCCCCTTAGCCGTTATCACACCCTCTTCATTGCCATTGTGCCACAATATGTTGCTATTATAATAATGTGCGGCTATCTGCAGACCGGCATCGCTTACAGGCCAGAGTGGCAAAGAGGTGTCATCGAAGTAAACAAGATCTGGTTTGGTCTGATTAATTACGTCCATCGTACGGTCGTAATAATTACCACACCAAGCTGAATCCGGTATATCAGTCTCGACACCTTTGCTATCAGTATAACCGGAACCACTGACATGATGACCACGGGCATACAACTCTTGCGGATCGAGTCCATCCCACCATTTACCTTTTCCTTCCTTAGCGGTTTGCACACCATCGTAGGGCACGCCCTTAAGACTACCGGTCTTATCACTTGTTTCAGACATATCGTACCAATCCCAAGCTCTCGAGGCATGCACACTGATACCAAAACGCAGTCCGTTAGCCTTGGCAGCCTGCTCCCATCCAGCCAGTATGTTGCGCTTGGGACCTTCTTTTGTAGCCTTCCAAGTATGATATTTGCTGTCCCAATTGTCAAAGTTGTCGTGGTGGTTGGCCATGGCTACGAAATATTTGGCACCGGCGCGCTTGTAGAGTTTCACGAGTTCGTCGGGTTGCCAGTTGGCCGGTCGCCACATGTTAATAAGATCTTTGAAGCCTACAACCGACGGATGACCATAATGGGCAAGGTGATACTTATTCTCGCGGGAGCCCTGTTTATACATGTAATAGGCATACCAGTCGCCATATTCAGGCACACTCTGAGGTCCCCAATGGGCCCAGATGCCGAACTTAGCATCGCGAAACCACTCCGGAACCTCGTATTTGGAAAGCGATTGCCATGTTCCCTTGAACTTACCTGACTGCACCGGTTCGTTACGAGTGTCGGTTTCGTAAGTGTTATATATGTTAAGCTTGACCACAACAACCGAAGCCGAGGGAACATTTATAGTTATCTGCTCGCCGTTAACGTCAATAGGGGTCCAGCGCATTGCCGGAAGAGTACCGTCGGTGCGTATACTGTCGCCACCAATTGTTATGCCACCGGTACTGTAAATGTTGTCATCTTTCTGCTTCATAGTAAGAGTTGCGGCAGAGAAGACGGACTTTGAAACATCAGAAAGGCATATTTCTACGGGTTCTGACGATACTATAGTATGATGACGGTTAATGATTGTAAGGTAGATAAAGCCGTCTTCAGAACTTGTAGCATATGCCGAAAGGAGCGGATGTGTTGTTGTGAAGTCGATTGGAACAAGGCTTCCACGGGCTGTTGTGTCAAACAAACGGAGCGCATAGCTAAGCGGACGCACATCGATACCTTTGTCTCCATGGGCAAAAGCTGTGTACCATGCAGCACGACTCTCTGCTCCTACCCTATCACCACTATGAAAATTAACGCCAACATTGCCTCTCCAGGCCCACCAATACATGTAATCTACGGCCCATAGCGCTGTTGCATAGGCATTGCTTGAGCCTTCCAAACCTCCATACCAATAATTACTTGTTTCACTTAGACGATATGGGGCACGACTGTATATGGGCTGCATCTCATCATATATATGACTATAAGTTTGATGAACACGTGATGAAAGCATTGAGTCGCAGCCCAATTTAGAGTCAAGTTTAATGAATTTACGCAGATCTTTTTCCTTACCTACATTTATAAAGGCACAACCTATCGGGTAACTATGAAGGGAAAGACAAGTCAATGGACCTCCCACTTTCGGGCCAAAATCCTGCCACATCATATTGGACAGTAAAGGATTGGGGTTGTCATCCGGTCCTATGAACTTGGCCTCGGGAGCTACTTTCAAAACAGCATTACTGATACAACGCCATGTAGGACGGTAGAAGCGCTGATAATCCTTGCGTTTTCCAGGTTCATTTCCAACAGCAAAGCTATTCAGTTCTTCACGATAATTGTCCCAAATGTACTTAGCCTGACGTGCGTCGTCAGCAACATGTGCGCTGTCTAAAGGGAAAGAATAAATCACTTTGGCTCCTATCGCCTTTGCAAAACGGAACAAATAATCAAGATCCTCATTGGTAGGAGCAATCGCTCCTTTCTTTTCTAGTGAGTTGCCGCCTATACGTATGCTGTGGATTCCTGTGGAACGGAAAATGTTTACCAGCGCCGTGTCGCGCGTATCAAAGTATCTTGAACCATCTGCATTGGGGAGAAGAGTCTGGCGTTCAAAGCTCAGTCCGGCATATTCGGGGTGAATCTGTGGTCCCCGCATCTGATAATTAATGACAACTCTCGCTGTATCCTGAGTGGCAGAATACCCAATTAAAGGCATAAAAGCAGTACTTAGAATTAGCAAAAGCGTTGGTTTTAATCTCATAAAATGCTGTTTTAGTAATTATAAAAAGTAGCCTTATATTAAAACAGGGACAGATAAGACATCCATCCCTGTTTATATAAAAGTGTGTATTACATTAAGAATCAATCATTATCCTTAGCATCAGGATTCTGTTCCAACGCTGGGTTAGAGTCAAAGTCGCCCTGAGGAATCTTGAACAGGAAGTTACGTCCGGCGTGGAAATCAACATCCTCCTGATCAAAGTAAGATACCTTATCAGCAAAGCCTTGCTTCATCTTTGCTGAAGCATACTGCCCGAGAACGCCACGACGAAGTTCGTCGTAGAAAATCTTACCCTCACCTACGAACTCATAACGGCGCTGCTGGAAGATTTCCTCATCCATGGCCTGCTGGTTTGTGAAAGTGTAGTTACTCAAACCTGCACGGTTGCGAACCTGATTAAGCTCATTCAGGCCCGAGCCTGGATTGAGAAGATTGGCAGCTTCTGCATAGTTGAGGAGCACCTCCGAATAGCGTAGCATTGGGAAGTTGGCATTAGGCTTCTGCAATGAAGCATCAGTGTGCTGGTCATAATACTTGCAGTTGAACACACACATGTGCTCAGTGTTGCGGTCATTGGTAATCTTCGGAGTCCAATGGAGGGTGTTTGCATCATACTTAGCTACGGTTCCATCGTTCATGGTGAACTCTGTCAGGAAAGCATCAGCGCGCTTGTCACCATTGTTAAGCATCTCCCTGTAGAGATATCCACTCACACCCATACGGGCATACATGTAGCAACCAAGGCTCTGATAAGTGCGTCCTAAACCGAAACGTACGTGCATATCGTTCGATTGACCTGGAAGCGGAGCAAACTGAAGCTCGAAGATAGACTCCTGATTGTTCTTAGAACCATCTTGATTGAAGTAATAGAACAAGTCGGTGAATGTTGGCATCAAGCTGTAAACACCACTATCGATTACTTTCTTAGCATAGTCGCGGGCATTAGTCAGATACTCAGTGTAGTGGCTGTTGTCTACATCAGTGCTGCGGTTATTCATACTTGCTCTGTAAATATAAACTTCGCTGAGCAAAGCATCGCAAGAACCCTTGCTTGCACGCCACACATCGTAGCCGCCAGTGCCGCGAAGAGGAAGCTTGGCTTCTGCGTCGACCAAATCCTTGATAATGAAATCATAAGTCTCGCTGGCTGTATTGCGGGCCACTTCAAGGCCAGTTACGCCCTCAGTAGGTGTTGTAACCAATGGCACACCACCGTAGAGGCGAAGCAAATGCCAATAAAGATAAGCACGAAGGAATTCTGCCTGGCCGATGATACGGTTCTTATCCTCATCTGGCATAGTAACACCTTCTACACGAGCGATAACAGTATTGGCACGGTTAATGCCCTCATAGGCTCCGGCCCAAAGGCGATAAACACCACGGTCTGAGTTGGCTGTACTTGCGTTGTTTACATCATACCAATGGTTAAGCAAATGCATAGCATTCTTATTATATGAAGGCCAAGCTTGCTCTGTATATAGCTCGATGTTTGCCAAGTATAGCTGAGAATTGGCTGTATACAGGTTACGCAACCTGTTGTACACGCCATTAAGCGCTTCGTTCACCTCATCCTCTGTCTGGTAAAAGCCACTCGGATCAATGAAAGTGTACGGATGTTCATCAAGGTCGTTGCTGCAACTGTTCAAAGTTACACCACTTAAGGCAACAGCAGCGCCAAGAATTAAATATTTTATTGCTTTCATTTTGTTTTCTCTTAATTATTAGAATTTCAAATTCACACCAAACATAACAGTCTTTCCAAACGGGTTACTGATATCACCATTCTCTGGGTTGTAGCCACGATGGTTAGCTGCGGTAATAAAGTTCTGGAAGTTTACATTCAGGATGAGGCCTTTAATGGTCTTATACTTTGTAAGCAGAGATGAGAAATCATAGCTCAACTGAATGTTCTTCACGATGAAATAACTCCAGTCACCATTGGTACGGTCGCTAAGATATACCTGATGAGCACCGGCGCGTGGGAAGGTTCCGTTAGGATTAGTCTCACTCCACATGCGGTCGTAAGCATACTTAGATGGCAAACCAAGCACGTTGTTCACGTTGTTCTCTGCCCAAAGCTCATAGCTACCGATGTTCTGGTAACCAACAGACCACTTGGTATCCTTAGCACGAGCGTCTTCTGCACCCAACATAGAGGCATACTTCCAGGCGCCTTGGCCATAAATTTGCAGAGAGAATGCCTTATACTTCACGCCAAGATTGATGCCGTAGAAGTACTTAGGTTCAATACTGCCAATGCACTTGTAGTCATTGATTGTGATAGAACCGTCACCATCGAGGTCTTCATACATTTCATCACCGAGTCCCAGTGCTGAAGCCGTGTTAGGAACATACTGCTTGTACCAGTCAAGAGTCTCTTGATCCTTGATGATGCCGAGTGAATGACGTGCATAAACACTATTGACAGGGTCGCCAACGCGCAGTATCTGGCCAAGACCACTTGTACCATTAACAAGTGTAACTTGATCAACATCGCCATACAGAGCCTTAATCTTACTATTGTTGTGAGAAATGTTGAAGCCAGCACTTACTGTCCAATCCTTTGTACGGATAATATCACCATTGATAGCAAGCTCAATACCTCTATTGTTTACCTCACCAATGTTGCTCAGCACATTGCTATAGCCAGAAGTTGAAGGAATTGGCACACTATAGAGAAGATCGGTTGTATTACGATTGTAATAGTCTAATGTTACGAACAGACGATCCCAAAGAGACAGATCGAAACCAAGGTCGAGCTGCTTGGTGCGCTCCCACTTCAGCTTGCTGTTACCTACAGTCTCATAGAAACCGATAAGAGTTCCTGCTCCGTCAGAGTAGTTACCGTTGTTGCCTGTTGAAAGGCGGGCAAGAGAGTTATAGTTACCAATCTCTTGGTTACCGGTAACACCGTAGCTGGCACGCAGTTTCAAATTGGTAACAACATTTTGCTTCTTCATCCAAGGCTCCTCACTGGCACGCCAAGCAAAGCCGAATGATGGGAAGGTACCCCACTTAGTATCAGAACCGAAACGGCTTGAACCATCAAAACGTATAGTACCAGTCAACATGTAGCGGTCCTTGTAAGCATAAGTAGCACGGCCAGTGTAGGAAATCAGGCGGTTGCTATAGAAATCACTTGAAGGATTAAGTGAAGACTGCACTGCACCTGAGAAATCGTAAGCACCTAACTTATCATTGGTGAAAGTACCTGAGATTTCAGTTGTGTTATATTTGTAATCCTGCCATGAATAAACAGCCGTAGCAGTCATACGATGGTCACCCCACTGATTCTCGTAAGTAAGGATGTTATCCATAAGTTTACTGCGTGAGCGCCACCAGTTGTGGGTACCGTCACTTGTTGTAAGACCCTGGGCAACCTTACGTGAGTTCTGCGAGCTGTTGAAATAATACTGATTAGATGTCTTGGTATCATAGCCAATGCTCAGCTTGTAGGTCAAATGCTTTGTTATCTTTGCCTGAGCATACCAGTTACCCAAGAACCTGAGCTGCTTAACGCGGTCGGTCATGGCATCATTGTCGGCAAATATGTTCCAGAACTCACCGATATCTATAATATTGTATTTGCCATCTTCGTTGCGGATGGGCTCGGTTGGCCAGCCATAACGGAAGATGTTGTTCATGGTCTCACCGGCAAGGAAATTGCGAGTTGAGATAGACAACTGCATACTTGAACCAATGGTCAACCAAGAATTGACCTTATGGTCGAGGTTATTGTGAATAGAGAACTTCTCATAACCACGATTTGGAATCAAAGCATCCTGATTATAGTAGTTGCCAGACAACATGTAGTTGGTCTTTGATGTAGCGCCATCAAGAGTTACGCCATAATCCTGAGTCAGAGCAGAGCCTTTCAGGAATTCCTTCTGCCAGTTAGTGTTATACTTTCCTGCACCACTTACATCCGGCTGTCCGTTACCTGCATTGGCATAAGCCTTGGTTATGTAGTCAACAAAGTCCTGACCGTCTACGAGATCGATAAGACGGCTTGGCGTTGTAACGCCCAAATTGGCATGAGCATTAATGTTGAAGCGGCCTTCAGTACCCTTCTTTGTGGTGATCATAATCACACCATTGGCACCACGGCTACCATAAATAGCAGTAGAGGAAGCATCCTTCAGCACCTCCATGCTCTCAATATCAGCTGGGTTAATGTCGTTCATGTTGCCATCAACGAGTGGGAATCCGTCGACAACAATCAGAGGGTCGGTTCCTGCATTGATAGAAGCAGAACCACGAATACGGAGAGTAGGCTCGGCACCCACTTCGTTGTTGGTGTAAACAGCTACACCCGGAGCCTTACCCTGCAGGGCTTCCAGCGGGTTGGCTGTCATAACAGACGTAATTTCATCTGTCTTGAGTTGAGTAATAGAACCTGTGAGGTCGCGCTTCTTCATGGTACCGTAACCTACCACCACCACATCGTCGAGGTTGTTGTGGTCTTCTTGCATCTTGATTACCATGTTACCGCCGGCCTTGTGCTCCTGAGTTTGGAATCCTACATAGGAGAAAACCAATGTAGCACCCTGAGGCACGTCGATAGTAAAGTTACCGTCGAGGTCGGTGATTGCACCTGTCCGTGAATCACCTTTTACTACAACGCTAACTCCGATGAGCGGTTCGCCACTGGCATCCAATACCTTACCAGTTGCCTTCTGCTGCTGAGCTGCAACATTAGCTGCCCTAAGTCCACCACCGACTGCATAACTTGTAGCCGGCATCAAAGAGACTGCCGCAACCAACGTTAGCCCTGCAAACAGGCTTGACTTTTGTTTGTTTCTCATTGTGTTTAGTTTAGGATGGTTTTTACTTTATAGCTTTTCCCTTCTCTTGTTAGATTTTAGTTTTGAGTATAGGTAATTTGCTAATTGATTGCAAATATAGCAAAAATTTATTTAACAATAACAACTATTACAATAAATATCAAAAATTGAAGTATATTACCAAATATTCATGGTGTAAATATGCTCATGTTTACCCGTTTTCAGCGGTTTTGAGAGCCATGTAAGCCATAAAACGGAACATAATTTACAAAAAATGGGGAAAAATTACTATCTTTGCAGTCTACATTATGACATTATAGAACATTTAATTAAAATAATACTTGAAATTAAAAGGATAAACTACATGATTAAGATGTACGTTATGCAGACTTGCCCCTACTGCGAATACGTGGAGAGACAAGTGGAAGGCAACAAGAACTTCAAGATTATCGACATTGGCAGCCACGTGAAATACATGCACGAGTTTCTGAAACTGCGTGACCACAATCCAGTGTTCGACGAAGCCAAGAAAGTGGGCGACGTGGGCATACCATGCTATGTGCTCGAAGATGGCACCGTAACACTAAACTCTCGCGACGCTGGACTGGAACCAATGCCTGAAGGACCAGCCTGCAGCATTGACGGTAAAAACTGTTGAAGCAATAACAAACGCTTGCGGGAGACGATGAACATTTCTGCCCGACAGGCAAAGACAATGCAGCAAAAGCACCCACACCGAAACATACTAAGCGGCTAACGGCAGGGACAGGGCAACCATTACACATTATTATATATGTATACCGGCAAGCTGAAGACAGCAGGCCGATGATGCTTCAGAAGCCATTACACATTATACAATATGTGAACCAACGGCGAGAACCTACCGCAACCGCCATACCCAACGGGCACAATGCTCAACCTTTTTTGCTCATCTATCGCTGTTAAGGACATACCTTTGTGCCCGCAGAGCATTATGATTCCCAGCGAACTGAATATGACTTCCAACCACATGGAGCAGCTTGGGCGCAACAGATAATCACCTTTCCCACTGTAAAAGCAGCTCCCAAATCTTGCAATAGCATGCCGAATATTGTACCTTTGTGGCGTGTTAAAAAGCACTCTACCCCACTTCGTAAAGAGTTGTTTGCCTGTAAACTGATTACAGAAGCTCCGTAATGTGATTACGAAAGCTCCGTAATCCCGTTACGGAAGTTTCGTAATGCCGTTACGGAAGTCCCGTAATCCGATTACGAGAGCCCCGTAACAGAATTACGATGCGGCTTTGCGGTTTCAAGAGCAAAGAGGTATAATTACGAATTGGGGATTACTAATTTGGAATCAGGGCTATCATATCTCGTTAATTCGCCCATATAGTACTGTTATATAAGCTGTTACGCACTTGCAGATGGTAGAATTAAGCATAAAATAAAGACGGAGGAATGCACCACACTGGTGCATTCCTCCGTCTTGCTCAAATATAATAAGTAGCCTGAAATGCTATTTGCCTGTCAGGCTTTGGCATCTTCAGCCTTAGCCTCAGCCGATTTAGCCTCCGGTTCAGCCTTCTTTGCAGCCGGCTTAGCCTTGGTTTTGGCTTTTGCTTTATCTTTTTCGGCTTTCTCTTTCTGCTTGTCGAGCTTGGCGTGCAGGCGCTCAACCTCTTGGTTTATCTTCTCTATGCGGGTCTGCAAGCGGGCCACTTCCTTCTCCTTGGCTTCAAGTTCTTCCTCCTGATTCTGTATTGTGGTGAGCAGGGAGTTGAGCTGGTCGTTGTCGATGTCGTCGGGATAGAGATCACGTATGCGGCTTATGAAGTCGCCGAGAATGTTCATGTAGTTTGTGAATGCGTCGAACGGACTCGAGTATATGCCCCTGTCAAGCCCCACATTGCTCGGTTTGGTGGTCATAAAGCGGAAGTTGTTGCTTGCCTGCAAGTAGTCCCAGTCCTGATTTATGCGTGGATCGTTGATTATATGCACACGGTCGGCCAGGTTGTATAGCTTGTGGAAGGCTTCCTGCTGCATAGGATTGCCCAGCCAAGTGCTAACATCGCGCTCCTCGTCAACCCAACTCAGCGAGTCGGGCACGTCGAGAGTACCCACGCTTTTCATCTTGGAGAATATCTCGGTAGGCGTAGAGAAGCTCACGCCCTTGTTCTTGGCGCATGCCGGAAGAGCCTTGAGGAAGTCAAGAATGCCGCTCGACAGAGGCTGGGCAATGCCCAAGGCCGACAGCTCCATGAATATGTTTATTATCTGTTCTTCCTCGGGCAGCGACGCTATCTCGTCGATATAGTGGTCGGCAAAGAGTGGATAGCCGTCCCAGTTGCTGTTGTTGAAGCGCAGCGATATGTCGTCGCTGAGGTTGACATCACGCAAAAGAAGCTTCAGTTTCGGAGCTTCTATGCAGCTGTATACGTAGCGCGGGCTCTTCCAGCCAAGCACATGGCGTGCACCTTCGGTAAGCATGCCCTTGAAACCCATATCTGCGGCTTGCCGGCCTATGTCGTTGCTGTAGATGAGAGAGCTGTTTCGGAGCACCTTTGGCTCCTGTCCGAAGTAGTCTTTTATCTTTGCGGCCTGGCGCTTCACCTCCCTCTTGAAGCTGTCCTCATTTATAAGCGAGGCCAGACCGTGGCTGTACGGCTCGGCAAGGAACTCCACGCAGCCCGTATCGGCAAGTTCTTGAAGCTTCTCTAGCACCTGAGGAGCGTGCATTTCCAACTGTTCCATGCCCACGCCGGACAGAGAGAAGGTAACCTTGAAGTACTTTCCGTTGTCCTTTATCATCTGCAACAGTGTGTCGAGTGCAGGCATATAGCTGCGCTGGGCTATGTCACCTATGGAGCGGGCATTCTCAAAGTCATCGTAATAGTAATGGTCCGTGCCTATGTCAAAGAAGCGATAACGCTTCAGATGTATAATCTGGTGTATCTCGAAATACAAGCAAATTGTTTTCATTGAGTCTTTAGTTTATGGTTATATGATGTGTTTCTGATTTCGTAGCGGTTTATCAATGTGCCGAAAGCTATTTCCAGCCGAGCACACGCATGTAGAGTTCGCGTATCCATGCGCCCACTTTCTCCCACGTTATGCCTGCCACCTCGCGCTGGCCTTCAACAGACAAGTAGTCGAAGAGACTCTCGTTGGTGCAGATTGAGTAGATATAGTCGGCCATTGCATTTATGTCCCAGTAGTCAACCTTGATGCAGTTGGTGAGAATCTCGGCACAACCGCTCTGCTTTGATATGATCGTGGGCGTGCCACATTCCATAGCCTCGAGCGGAGATATGCCAAACGGCTCGCTTACTGAGGGCATAACGTAAACGTCGGAGTCCTTAAGGCACTCGTAGACCTGTATGCCCCGCATGAAGCCGGGAAAGTGAAAGCGGTCAGCTATGCCCCTTTCGGCTGCCAAATATATCATCTGATCCATCATGTCGCCTGAGCCAGCCATGCAGAAGCGTATGTTATGGGTGCGGCGAAGCACCATATTGGCGGCTTCAACAAAATACTCAGGGCCTTTCTGCATGGTGAGTCGGCCGAGGAATGTTACCACTTTTTCCCTGCCGTGATGGTCAGGTCGGGGCAACGCAGCGGCCTTTTCATTAAGCGGATAAACAGCATTGTGCACTGTAAACACCTTGCGCGGGTCCTGATGATACTCATTAATGACCGTGCGTCGCGTAAGGTCCGATACGCACATTATGCAGTCAGCATTGTCCATACCGTCCTTTTCAATGCCGTAAACCGTTGGGTTTACATGGCCACGCGAGCGGTCAAAGTCGGTGGCATGAACGTGAATGCAGAGCGGTTTTCCGCTTACCCGCTTGGCATGTATGCCTGCTGGATAGGTGAGCCAGTCGTGAGCGTGTATGATATCAAAGTCAAGAGAGCGTGCTACCACACCTGCTATGATGGAATAGTTGTTTATCTCGTCGTGCAGATTGCTGGGATAGCCGCCTGCAAAGTCCATTGTACCTATGTCGCTCACGTTCATATAATTGAAGTCGGCATAGATATGGTTGCGGAATTTATAATAAAGGTCAACCGGCATAAGACCCTCCAGCCTCTGCTCCAGATAGCCACGGTCGGGGTCACGCCATGCTATTGGCACGCGGTTCATGGCCACTATGTTGGCAAAGGTGTGATCCTCGTCGCCGAAAGGCCTTGGCAGACATAGCGTTATATCAACATCGCCTTGGGCATGAAGCCCTTCAGATATTCCGAAATTGGCTGTGGCGAGTCCTCCATACACATGAGGAGGATACTCCCATCCGAACATTAGTACTTTCATAGATTGTTCCTCCCAGGTTTTTAGTATTTAAATTTCTCAAGAAGTTCTGTAGAACGTAGTATCTCTGCTACGTTCATAGCAAACGAAATGGCCCCACGGCCGGTAAAAGGCGGGTTTCCGTCAAAGAGTTCAGGTATGGTTCCAATGCAACCTTGCACCATTTCGTCCTCGAAACCTACCATTTGGCGCTCCACAAAGCTCAGACGTGTGCGCTTGTAGAGTTTAAGGCAGGCTTCAAGATAGAAGCCTTCAAGCCACGGCCAAGCCGTTCCCTGATGATAAGCTCGGTCGCGTTGCTCCTGCGGTCCGACGTAAAGAGGATCGTATCCGCCTGAGTTTGGCGACAATGAGCGCAAGCCTTTTGGCGTAAGTAGCTCACGAGTACACATATCAAGTACCGATCTCTTAGCGTCGAGTGACAATGGAGAGAAGTCGAGAGCTACGGCAAAGATCATGTTTGGCCTAACACTCCAGTCTATCATCTTACCATCCACGTGGTCGTAAAGGTAACCGTACTCGTTGAGGAACACGTCGTTGAAGCTCTTTTTGCACTTCTCTGCCAGCTCGTTTAGCTTTGGCAGTTCGGCCGTATCGCCAGAAAGCTCGGCAAGTTGGGCACAGAAGCAGAGGGCATTATACCACAATGCATTGAACTCAACAATGTAACCAGTGCGCTGAACCACGGCTTTGCCGTCGATAGTAGAGTTCATCCACGTCATGGGTTGGCCGTCGGGCGACTCAACATATAACAAGCCATTGCCGTCAAGCCTCATATTTGGATGGCCGTTGGAGGTTATGTACTTGATAATCTTTTTGATAAGAGGCAAGTATAAGTCAATACAGCGTTCCTTTCCCTGCTTGCGGGCATACTGTTGCAGTGCCCAGATGCACCAAAGTGGCACATCAGGCTTATCAATTTCCGAAATATGCTGCGGTCCATCGGCTTTTCCATCCATGAAAGCGGTAAGCTCTCCTTGGGCGGTTTTCATCACTTTCTCGAAATAATCGGGCTCTTCTATTGAAAGAGTAAGCCCCGGAAGGGAGACGAATGTATCGCGGGCACGGCTCTTAAACCAAGGATAGCCAGCCAAAAGATAACGATCGTGGCCATGACGGTTATGGAACTGGTGGGCCGCATTTACAAGACAGTGGAAGAAATTGTCACGTGGATTGCGGCTATCCACCTCTTTTATAAAGAGATTCTTAAGCGATGATGACTTAATTTCTGAAGTAGAAGCGGCAAAGACGATGCTTTCACCCTTGCGTATGGGCATTTCGAAATAGCCGGGAACGTAGAGATCCTCATCAGACCAGTAGCCACGATCTTGCTCGCGCGGATAGATGAGACCACGATACCAGTAAGGCTCGAAATGGAAAGTGTTTTTCTTTGAGAACTGCATGTATAATGTAGGATACCCAGGATACATGCATGTGGCTATTCCATTATCGGTTTCAGAGTAGTCTCGACTTGCAGTCTGGTTCTCATGCGTAAGCTGGCGCACACTTCTAAAAGCAAGGAAAGGTCTGAATTGAAGTGTTGTGGGGGAATGAGCCTCAACAAGCGTGTAGCGGATAAGAATTCTGTCCTCGTAGTGTTGGAACACAACTTCCTTCTTTAGAATTACTCCGCCCACACGATATATGGTGGTTGGCACCCTGTCACAGTCAAACTCACGAATGTACTTGTGCCCATTCGGGCTGAAGTTGTTGCCCTGGTACATGTGCAACCCAAGATTGAAGGCTGCCCCATGCTGAATCACTGTGGGATCAAGGGAGCTCAGCAAAACATGGTTTTCGTCGTCGAGTTCAGGCACTGGCACCACAAGAAGACCGTGGTATTTGCGGGTGTTGCAGTCGACAATGGTGGAGCACGAATATGCTCCACTGCGATTGGTTCTGAGAAGCTCTCTGTTGAGTGATTCCTGCAGGTTGGTCATCAGGGTCTTTTCAAATTTCAGATAGCTCATTATGTATGTCTTAAGGTTTTATCGTTAGTCTCCGGCCATAGCCGAAGTTGAGTTGTCAAAAAGCAATTGCTACAGCCCACATTTATAATAAATGCAGTCTGCAAAGGCAAAAATAGTAATAAAAAAACACACCACCAAGCAATTGGCAATAAAATGTTGTAAAAAATTTTTTTAGACCTAAACTATTAAGAAATCCTCCCCTACTCAAGCTGGCAAGATAAAATTGAGAACCTCCTGCTCTACGGTAACAGTCATAGGCTCAGTGGATGAACAATTGAGCAATCTGCCGTCGAGACCCACAAGCGCATGGCCACTTTGTAGTATCTCAACCTTACGGGTGCGGTAAGGGTGAACGCTGCGATGATTGAGAAAACGGTTGCTAACAAAGAGGTAGATGCCCTCAAAGAGTTGGGTAACCTTAGGATGATATACCACAGATACATCGAGCAGACCATTATAGGGCACAGCATTCGGCGTCTGCCCATAGCCCCGCGCATTGCCGACACAAAGGGTCATAACCCGCCTTCTGATGGTATCGTCGTTTATTTTGAGATACATCGGATAATCCATGCGTTGGAAAACCATAAGCAAAAAAGAAGTAAGGAAGGACAAAGAGCGCGAACCGAAGAAGATATGGCGCGTGCGGCGGCGCAAATTCATTATGTTAGCAATGAGCCCAACATTAATACAATTAAGGAAATAGCGATGGCATTTTTCTCCGTTTTTGTTAGTATAATTGAGCCGTCCAGCATCTATCTTGCGCACTCTACGCCTGGCCAGCGAACGGATAGTATTCTCAACGTCGCCATCATGGGCTCCCCAGAAGTCGGCAAAATCATTCATCACGCCATTGGGTATGACGCCAAAAGCCACGTTTGCCCTTTTCTCGCTGTCTAATTGCATAAGACAATTAGCCGTATCGTTGAGGGCCGAATCGCCACCTACAATAATAATAGTATGGTAGCCATTATTTACTAGCATCTTGACCAACCGACTCACGCTTTCAGAACTTTCGCTCTGAACAAAGTCGAAGGCCACTCCTTCCTGCTTTAAAGCTTTTTCTATCCTGCTCCAACGCCTTGTACCATGTCCGGCGCCCTTAGGGCAATAGACTATTCCCCAACGATTGTTATCTGCCATCTTCTTTCTCTGCTATTTTGAGTACTTCTTCTACTTTCTTTTCCATTGGCAACGTGACATCGACCCAATTTATTTTCACTCCTCGGCGCTCCATACCCCTAAACCATGTCATCTGCCTTTTGGCAAACTGATGAATGGCCATCTCAAGGCTGGCATACATTTCTTCTTGGCTTATGCGGCCCAGCGCATAGAGAGTTACCCACTTGTATTCCAAGCCATAATACATTAAATCATCAGGAGAGATGCCGTTGCTAAGCAATCCTCTTATCTCGTCCACCATACCTTCATCAAGCCGCTTCCTCAACCGGTCAGTAATGCGCTGACGACGCAATTCTCTGCTGATGGAAACACCTATCACCGTAGATGGTACTGCATCGTAATGGCGCAAAGGAGTGGGATGCTCTATATTGTACTGTTCTATCTCTATGGCTCTAATAGCCCGCCTTGGATTATCTACATCCGTCTTGTTGTGCATCACAGAACCTGTCTTTTGCTTCAGATCTTCAAGAATCCTTGCAAGCTCTTCCAGTGGTTTGCCTTCCAACTTCTGCCGCAGTTGCTCGTTGCGTGGTACTGGTGAAAGATTGTACCCTCGTAATACAGATTCCATATACAGCCCGGTTCCGCCACACAATATAGGCAGTAAACCACGCGAAAGTATTGAGTTATAAGCCTTATGGAAGTCTTCCTGATACTGAAACAGATTGTATTTTTCACCAGGAGCACAGATATCAATCAAATGATATGGTATCTGCTTGCCGTTGACAACATAGTCGACCAAGTCCTTACCCGTACCTATATCCATGCCACGATATACTTGCCGTGAATCACCGGAGATAATTTCACCCCCTACGGCATAAGCTACATGAGCCGCAAGAGCTGTCTTTCCTGTGGCTGTGGGTCCAAGTATGGTTATCATCTTATTCATCTGGGCATAATATAATTTGGCCGATAACCTCGCAAAGATACAAAAAAAACCGTTCCGCACAAAACGGAACGGCTTATTATTGCTAAATTAACATTCAGGTTACTTCAGCTCAGCGAAGTACTTGATGGTGCGAACCATCTGAGAAGTGTAGCTGTTCTCATTGTCATACCAGCTAACAACCTGAACCTCATAAGTGTCATCGTCGATCTTAGCAACCATTGTCTGAGTTGCATCAAAGAGTGAACCATAGCGCATGCCGAGGATATCAGAAGAAACGATCTCATCATCGTTGTAGCCAAAGCTCTCATTTGCATGAGCCTTCATAGCCTCATTAATCTTCTCAACAGTTACGTCCTTGCCCTTAACAACGGCATAGAGCAGAGTGGTAGAACCATCTGGCACTGGAACACGCTGTGCAGCACCAATGAGCTTGCCATTCAACTCAGGAAGTACGAGGCCGATAGCCTTGGCAGCACCTGAAGAGGCAGGAGTGATGTTGCAAGCACCTGCACGGCTGCGGCGAAGGTTACCCTTGCGCTGAGGACCATCAAGAATCATCTGATCGCCTGTGTAAGCGTGGATGGTCTGCATGATACCAGTCTGAATAGGATAAACATCGTTCAGAGCCTGAGCCATAGGAGCCAAGCAGTTGGTGGTGCAGCTGGCGGCACTGATAATCTGATCCTCCGGTGTAAGGGTCTTGTGGTTCACGTTGAAGACTATGGTCTTAAGGTCGTTGCCTGCAGGAGCAGAGATAACTACCTTCTTTGCACCAGCCTTGATGTGAGCCATGCTCTTTGCCTTTGATGTATAGAAGCCTGTGCACTCAAGCACAACGTCAACGTCGAGCTCGCCCCAAGGCAGGTCGGCAGCGTTTGGCTTAGCATAGATGGTAATCTCCTTACCGTCAACAGTGATTGAGCCAGGAACCTTAACAGTTCTGCCATCCTCCTCGTAAACAGCGTCCTTATACTCTACGGTGTGCTTCTGCTCACCGCCGATAATGCCCTCATAGCCACCGTGAGTAGTATCATACTTCAGCAGCTGAGCCAGCATCTTCGGGCTGGTAAGGTCATTGATGGCGACTACGTCATAGCCTGGAGCGGCAAACATCTGACGGAAAGCGAGACGGCCAATGCGGCCGAAACCATTAATTGCAACTTTAACCATTTTGATAATTAGTTTTATTTAAAAATTAAAATAATAATGTCGTGTAATGAATTTTTCTTTTTTTACGTGCGCAAAGTTACAAAAAAATATCTATATTTGCAGTCTAATACTTTATTAAATAAACTAAAAATAGCAGCAAGGAGTTGGTTGTTAACCACTTGACCTCGAGCTATCGTTTAGTTTGTCAAGTCAAGGTTACAACTTAGCGTGTTTGACTACATGGACAATTAATATTATAGCAAAAATTATGAGTAAATTTTTAAATGAGTTCAAAGAGTTTGCGGTCAAGGGAAATGCCGTCGACATGGCCGTAGGTGTTATCATTGGAGGTGCTTTCGGAAAAATAGTAAGCTCACTTGTCGATGATATCATTATGCCACCCATAGGTTGGCTGATTGGCGGTGTCAACTTTTCAGACCTAAAAATTACTCTCCCCACCATCGATTTGGGCCTCGAGAAGATGCCCGCAGCAACCATAAACTACGGCAACTTCATACAAACATTTATCGATTTCATAATCATAGCCTTGTGCGTATTCCTATTGGTAAAGGGCATAAACAAGCTGGCACGCAAGAAAGCCGAAGAACCAGCAACACCGGCCACACCACCTGAGCCTACAAAAGAAGAGAAGCTGCTCACCGAAATACGCGACATACTAAAGAACAAGCAATAATAGAAATCAAATAAGGGAAGTCTATGGCAAGTCTTAAGCTTCAAAGCCTCCCTTATTTTTTCGTCCTATTCAATTATCTTCCTAAAATCAAGGATGGGGACATCCTCACTAAAGGTTGTCCCCATCGGTTAAGCATACTTTTCGATATACCCAATCATCCAAGATATTTCATGAGAACACGGGCGTAGCCGCTCTCACGAATTTTTTGTATGCTTTTCTCTCTTATTTGGCGAACACGCTCACGTGTAAGGCCAAGCCTGTCGCCTATCTCTTCAAGTCCCTTCTCATGGCATCCGATGCCGAAACACTCTTTAACGATGGTTATTTCGCGGTCCTTCAACACCTTGTGCAGAACGTTGTCGAGCTCCATAGACATGGATTCGAAGTCCACCTGACGGTCAGTCCGCGAGTCTTCTCCACTCGCAAGCACATCAGCCATTGAGTTATCATCATCGTCTTGGAATGGAGCATCGATGCTCATATGGTGATTATCTGCCTTAAGAGTTTGGTCAATCTTTGTCTCATCTATTTGAGTCATTTCAGCAAGCTCAGAAGCAGAAGGCTTGCGCTGATTCTCCTGTTCGAACTTACTTATCTCATTATTTATCTTAGACAATGCTCCCACCTGATTGAGGGGCAGCCTAACTATGCGACTCTGCTCGGCAATAGCCTGCAGGATACTTTGACGAATCCACCACACGGCATATGAGATGAACTTGAAGCCGCGAGTCTCATCAAACTTTTCAGCAGCCTTGACAAGGCCTATGTTGCCTTCGTCAATAAGATCGGTGAGCGATAGGCCTTGATGCTGGTATTGCTTGGCCACAGAAACAACAAACCTAAGGTTAGCCTTGATAAGTTTTTCCTTAGCACGCTCACCTTTCGGTCCACCTTTCTTTATGGCCTGCGCAAGCTCTATCTCCTCATCAATAGAGATAAGTGGCTCACGTCCGATTTCCACAAGATATTTATCGAGAGCTTCACTACTACGGTTAGTAATGCTCTTGTTTATTTTGAGTTGTCTCATTGTTTTTATTTATCCCTTCACTCTTAAAAGTAATCCTATCGCAAATTAGCTTGCAAAAATAACACCTTTTTTAGTATTAGAAGAAATTAATTCCCCATTTATTGTAAAGTAGTTGATATTTTAATATTTATTAACCCAAACATATCAAAAGAACGTCATAATTAAAAGATCCAGAGATTACTGCACCAAATGAACTGACTTTATGACAGATATAAAATAGTTTTCTATTTTCATTCCCAAGTTATCATTCAACAAAAAAAACATTTACACATAATATAATTATAAAGTCTTCACGGTGAGCCAATCACTTTAACTCTACGAAAATTCACCATCAAGAAATAACTT
>CAZUWO010000023.1:0-15927 GCA_964623995.1 uncultured Prevotella sp.
GGCATTAATTACCTTATTTTTATTGTAAGCTAAACCGGCAGAGGCAGTTACAGACAAGTCTTTATTGAACTTCTTGTCATATTGGATTTGCAGTTCAAAGCCTTGATCTCTAACTTCACCTACATTCATGAAAGGCATGTTACCACGACTTATACCTTGGTAATCAGGAATCAACTGACTTTGCAAAACTATATCAGTGTTTTTCTGATGGAAATAGTCGAAGCTGAGAGTTAAGGAATTGAAGAGTCCTACGTCTAAGCCCAAGTTCAGCTGATGTGAACGTTCCCATGAGAGGTCAACATTACCAAGCTGGCCTTCACCTATCATAGCTCCACCATAAATACTTTGAATATATCCACCTCCACCATTAATATACTGGTCTAAATAAAGGAAGCGTTTGCCAGAAATGTTATCATTTCCTACAAGTCCGTAACTTGCACGAACTTTCAATAAAGTCAGCCAATCAGAGACCGAACTATTCTTTATAAACTTCTCATTAGAAGCTACCCACGAAGCGGAAACGGCTGGGAAAAAGCCAAAACGATGATGATGAGCGAACTGCTCTGAGCCCATATCACTACCATTAAATTCTATATAATAGCGCTTATCGTATCCATATTTTGCGTGAAGTCCAATAGAGACACGGTCGAAAGGTAGCATTCCATCAGCATCAAAATTTTCTTTCATATAGTTCTGATAGAAGTAATTGACATAAGCAGAAACATCATGCTTGCCAAAACTACGGTCATAAGAAAGAGTTTCCAAGAAATTGAGGAAGTATCTGAAATTAGAGCCTTGTCCAAGAGATAAAGGTTGATCTTGATTAGCTCCATATTGTATGAAAATAGGTTCTGTTACTGTAGACTGGTCATCACGGATATAGCGAGCATAATCCTTTGAACCTGTTAACTGACTAAAATAGCGTGATTCATAGCCAATTTTACCAGAAAGTTTCAGCCCCTTGGTAATAAAGTCAAGCCCCCAATCCATACCAAAAGAGATATTAACAGTAGAACGAGTCTGTGATGTATAACCGCTATTGTTAAGACGTCCATAGATTGGATTTATCTCCCAATCGGTAGCAACAACATGACCGTCTGGAGTCAAAGGGCCGTCCTGCAATGCAGGAGTACGGAATATCGTACCAAAATAATCACTTGAATTAGGAGCATTCTGGTTGTCAATGTTGATGTTGGCATTAAGGAAAGCCGTCAGGTTCTTCAACAGTGTAACATCCATATTGCTGACGACATTGAATCGTTTAAGCGAGAAGTTAGGATTGTAATTGCTCTGCTTTTCTGTCTCCAAAAGGTTTCCTTGATGCATATATGTACCATTGATAAAGTAACGTGCACGAGAGTTACCACCAGATGCATTGACATTATATCTTTGCATTGCTGCAAAATTTCTGGTAAACATCTTATACCAATTATTATCAGGATAAAGCACACGATCCTCACCAAGATAATAGTTGTTTATCTGTTCATCAGAATATGCTCCTGGCAGTCCATCATTTTTTAATGCCTCGTTTCTCAATGCAGCATATTCCCATGAATGAGCCAAATGAGGCTTTACGGTAGCCTGTTGTATAGAAAAATCAGCAGAGGCGTTTATGCGTGTCTTACCAATATATCCACGTTTTGTATTGATAAGAATTGCTCCATTAGTAGCTTGATAACCATATACTGCAGTAGCAGCAGCGTCCTTTAGAATAGAAACGGACTCAATACTATTAGGATCAAGCGTGTTGATGTCAGTTGTAGGTGATGGAATACCATCAAGAACAATAAGAGGGTCATTGCCATTAAGACTGTGGCGACCACGAATGAACAATGTGCTACCATCATTACCGGGGTCACTAGACGAAGAAATAACCGT
Source organism: uncultured Prevotella sp. (assembly GCA_964623995.1). GTDB lineage: Bacteria > Bacteroidota > Bacteroidia > Bacteroidales > Bacteroidaceae > Prevotella. The sequence continues at coordinate 1,879 of CAZUWO010000023.1, forward strand.
CAGACCTGGTAGAACACCTTCTAATCGAGTTGTAAAACCGCCTGATTTTGTCTTGAGCAGTTTATCACCGTCCACTGTCGAAATAGAACTCGTAAGAGCCTCTCTTGTTGAAGTTTGGGTCTGTGCAAGACGAAGAGTCTCATCACTCCTATGTCCATCCAACTTCAGTCTAACGCTCAAGGCCTTATTATCTCCAATCTCAACTTCCTGAGTTTTAAGACCGATATAACTGACCTTTACCTTCTTTGTCTTGGAAGGTACTTGAAAATTGAAATACCCCTTGTCGTTAGTCATGGTATAGAAGACAGAATTGTCAACCTTAACCAGAGCGCCTGGTAATGGCTCACCATCGTCATCAAGCACCACACCAGAGATATTTATCTCTTGATCTGCCGGGGCTACCGTCTGTACGCCTTGCACACTTTTGGCTGCCATAAAAGCCGGTACAGACAAGCAGCTAAGCAGAAGCAGGCAGGACGCAGAGACCTTATTATTGATTATATTAATACTTTTCATAGTGATTTCTGTTTTGATATGATTCCTTTTTCTTTACCAACCTGGATTCTGCCAGTTGTCTCCTGTTACGGAGCTCATACGGGTAGCCTCAGAAAGGGGTATAGGAAAATACTTAAATTGCGATTTGTAGTTTTCTTTACTTGGAACAATACCGGTCTTAGGCTGCTTGAGCAAAAAACGCTGATAAGTGAAAGTTCCATCGTCATTCTTGGTAATACGCATACCTGTGGTGTATTTCTCACTAACTATATCCTCATCAGGCTTACACCAACGACGCTCGTCATAATAGCGCTGATCTTCAAATGCCAACTCTACCTGGCGCTCATGGCGCAGATACAGACGTGCTTGGTTTTGATCGGTAGTTTTAATATCTACAGAAGGAGAGAAGCCGGCACGGTGACGAATCTGATTGATGATGTCAATACCTTCTTGTACATGACCAGCTTCAATAGCGCACTCTGCAAAGTCAAGCATCACACCACCAAGACGATAGTATTTTGTAAGACCACCTTCACCCCCGCGAACTGAGTTATTGTAAGGGTGCTTATGTTTCTGAAGGTAGTATCCTGTGCGAGTATGCTTATCGTTACCAGGCTCAGTAATACCATCCAAGCCACCTACATAGGACTCTACCGGTGTAGGTGCGAGGTCCTGACCTACATACTGAATAGAACCATTATAATATACAGTAGCTTCAAAACGGGGGTCACGTCCTACATAAGGATTTTTTTCGTCATAACCTGATGTTGGATCAATATTTGGCTGAAGATGTATAGAATCGTTATAAGGCTTGTTAAGATCATAGATAGGTTTTCCTGTTGCAAGCATATCGTATGCATCTACAAGTTCCTGAGTTGGACAGACACCACATTTGTAATTACCACTCTGAGGAACACCATTAACGAAATACTGAGCCATACCACGATCGCCCTGCCAAATAGTTTCCCTATCACGAGGAATCTGGGTAAGATCAGCCGGAAGAGAGAAATACTCACTATATGCAGACTTAAACACATCCGGCTCTGTTATCTTTGTATAAAGCTCATAGCCATTGTTGATAAGCTGTGTATAGCTATCTTTAGAAATATTGTAAGCCCAATCCCAATAGTTTTCACCACCATTGTTAAGAGCACTTGCGGCATAAAGAGCTGCCTCAGTCTTGATGGCACAAGCAATAGCTTTCGTCATACGACCTTGCTCATTGGTAGATGTAATTCTCCAAGGAAGATCAGGGCAAGCCAGTGCAGAGTCACAATCAGCTATGACCGCACGTGCATCATCAATATATGCAGGACGATGCATTTGAGAATAGTCATAATCCAAAGGAAGAACTGATGTTACAATAGGTACAGAGCCATATGTTCTCATCAACTCCATATAGAAGAATGCACGAAGAATATGCACCTCAGCTGTCCAACGACTTCTGTTTGTCTCTGAATTTACAGCAGCAGTGGGGATTCTTTCAAGGAATTGATTGCAAAAACGAATTTGCCCCCAATATTTGTCCCAATAATTGCCATCAAAGCCTTGATCGTATTCAATCTGAGGCATGAAGTTACTTGCAGAAACATTGCCCTGGTAAACATCATAAATACTTGGAGTACCACCTTCTGAACAATCCCACCCTTCATCTGACAAAGCCCAGGCGAAATTGGTAAAGAAGAAAGTTTCGTGAGTGCCTCTTGAGGGCAAGTGGTCAAAACAAGTACCGAAATATGATGCCGTCAATTCTGGATCAGCGAATATAGCATCTACATCTTGACGACCATCTGGGGTAGCATCAAGTATGTCGCTGCACGATGCCGTACTCAAAACTAGAATACCCCCTAAAGCCAATCTTAATATCTTTTTCATAATAGTAATCAGTTGCTAAAATTGTATGTTAAGTCCGAAATTAAAGGTACGCATTACCGGATAAGCAAGAATACGCTGTTCAGGATCATACACATCAGTATTAAGGTGATCCCAAGTGATAAGGTTGTTACCGTTTGCATAAATTCTTATGCTACTTGCGCCTATCTTACTTGACCAGTTCGACGGGAATGTAAAGCCTATTTCTGCATTTTTCAAACGGAAATAAGAAGCATTCATAAGATAATAGTCATTAACAGTATGGCTGGTTGAAGCACCGCTAGCCAAACGAGGGTGATTGATAGTTACATTCTCACCAGCAAGTTTCTGGGCATAACGCTCTTCTGACCAACGAGTCAGCTGGTCTGAGAAGAATCCACTTGAACCATATTCCTCATATATACCCCAACCTGTAAACTCACGAGTAAACTGACTTACGCCCTGGAAAAGTAGTGAAACATCAAACCACTTATAACGGAAGCTGACATTAGCGCCATAAATCTTACGTGGGGCAACATCAGAATAACCTATAGGAGCCATATCCCTATCATTGATCTTACCATCATGGTTTAAATCCTGATAAATAAAATCACCTGGTTTAGGAGTACCTATTTCGTATTCAAGACCACAATTATCAATTTGATCTTGAGAATTGAAGAATCCACTTCCGTCACGTCCTGTAGCCTCATCAACGCTATGGTCAATCTTATAGCCCCACTTCTGACCAATAGAGTAGCCCGTTGCGCGATAATGGTAAGCATAGTCATCGCCAAGGCGAAGCTCATCAAATTGCTTTATTTTATTCTTTGCATAAGAATAGTTGACACTTACATTAAGGTTTATGTCCTTATTGAACTGTTTGTTATAAGCCAATGTGAATTCAAAGCCCTTATTATCCACCTTACCCATATTGACATTAGGTAATGCTCCTTGAGACAAGCCTTGAATAGAAGGTATCGTCTGACGGCTTATAAGCACATTGCTTCTTTTTTCTTTGAAGAAATCGAATGTTGCAGAGAAATCCTTAAAAATGGTAATATCAAATCCATAATTCTGCTTCCAAGCAATTTCCCACGTCACGTCAGGGTTGCCGATATAGTTGAAGTTAATCTTACGGTTACCTGCATCACCGATACCATATGTTGGATTCACCATCCAGTTTGTATTCAAACCACCTATAGAGATATTGTCCAAATATAGGAATCGGCGTAAACCAATTTGATCATTACCAACCTTACCGTAACTTGCACGAAGTTTTAAATTTGTAAGCCAAGGAAGATTATCCTTGATAAACTTCTCATCTGAAGCTATCCAACCTGCAGAGAATGCTGGGAAGAAACCAAAGCGCTTGTTAGGAGAAAACTGCTCTGAGCCATTATAACCCATATTAAACTCGAACAGATACCTTGTATCATAGTTATAAATAAAACGACCAGAAACGCCAACCACATTGAAAGGAAGGTATTTGTCAGAATATCCTGCCCATTCATCTACATGACGGTAGTCACGCTGTGCAAGAATCATTCCAGAAACATCATGCTTGCCAAACTTGCGAGCATAATTCAAATACCACTGCATATTGATATAATAGCTTGAGGCTGTACTCTTACTCAATCCAAGTATACCATCTTCTACCGATGTACCATTTGCCAATGCCCATACAGTTTCACCTGTTGGAAGAGTTTCCAAATCATAAGCTACATAATTCTTACCTCCTGTAGTTATTGAAGTTGCTTTAGACTCGAAAGAGACCATACCCTTGGTTGACAAGCCCTTGGTTATAAATCCAAGATTCAAATCAAGAGTCAAAATTGCATTAAGGCCAGACTGTGTCTCTAACTTATAACCACTACGGTTTAATTTGCCCCACGCAGAAGGCTGTGTACGATAATTTTTATCCACTACAACATTCCCCGCTTCCATAGGCAGGAAGTTACCACCATAATATAACGGATAATCAGAAATCGTCAACGGGCCTGGCGTTGTTGGGCGCTGCGACATTGTCCAAGGTAGCACAGCCTCCATACCGCCGTCAGCAGCAGTACCATTTATCTTGGAAATATAACTTGAGATATCAAGGGATGCTTTTAAGTTCTTATTTATCTCATGGTCAGTATTTGAACGGAAATTATAACGATCCATCTTAGACTGAGGATCATATCCAAGACTTTCACGACTCTCTGTATGGAATAAACCTCCCTGATGAACATATCCGGCACTCATAAAATATTGTGTACGATCAGAACCGCCGGTGATATTCAAGTTTGCGCGCACCTGAGGTGCAGTCTTTTTAAATATGATATCCATCCAGTTATTGTTTGGATGAACATAAGGGTCGGTAGGATTACCGGTCTGCCATGACTGGTATGCAGCCAAATCTTCATCAGAATACTCAGGAGCAACGCCATCATTGTTTAATGCCTCGTTGCGTAACAGCGCATACGTGTAAGAATCCAACATTTTAGGACGAACGGCAAAGTCCTGTAAACTATAGTTCACATCAGCCGAGACATTAATATGTCCCTTCTGACCACGTTTTGTAGTAATCAAGATAACGCCATTAGCTCCACGAACACCAAACACGGCTGTCGCAGACGCATCTTTCAATACACTTATAGTAGCAACTTCATTACTGTTTATAGAACTCATGTTGTCGCGAGGCACGCCATCAACAAGTACCAATGGTGCTTTACCATTGGTGGTACCAACACCACGAAGATAAAAAGTGACATCATCGCGACCAGGCTCACCACTTGACTGAATAGCAGTCAAGCCAGGAATGCGTCCTGCCAAAGAGGTCTCAAGGTTGGCCGTCGGCGTCTTTTGAATATCATCAGAATTGACAGACGCAACAGAACCAGTTACTGTAACCTTACGCTGCGTTCCATAAGCCACAACTACAACTTCATCGAGCATGTCATCACTGTTGCTCATTGTAATATGCATTTCTTGACGAGAAGCCTTTGCCTCTACGCTTTTAAAACCTACATACGAGAATTGTAAAACTGCGGAAGAAGGAACGCTTAAAGAGAAGTGGCCGTCTAGATCAGTAACAGTACCGGTACCGGTTCCTTTTACCTTTACGGTCACTCCTATAAGAGGTTCACCACTAGAATCAGTAACGATTCCTTGTACTTTCACATTCTGCTGCTGAGTTACAGACGCTGGGGCTGCCTTAGCCTGCTGTACAGTAACACCGCCTAGAATAGGAGATGCTAGCAAAGTACAAGCTAACATTCCTCTTGAATAGACTTTTACAAGGCTCAAGCTATGTAGCGACCTCGAAAAGTCCGTGTGGATTACATTATACATATGTGATGGATTTAAATTTTTAGTCCGCCACAAAATTATCCTTTTTTTTAATATTAACCATTTCTAATTTGTTTAAAACATTTTTAGTTTTGTTTCAAAGTTCCGATAAGTACTCACTTGGAGACATTCCAATAAACTTTTTGAAACTCGTAGAAAAATGAGACTGTGTCTTGAATCCAACCTTTTCACTAATCTCACTCATTGTGTAATTACGGCTCTTTAGATACTCCACAGCACGATTAAGCCTATAATTTTGCAACAAATCATTAGGCGTCATTCCCGTCAAGGCCTTAACTTTTCGATAGAAATTGGTACGGCTCATGCACATTTCGTTGCCTAAAGTATTCACATTCAAGTCAGGGTCAGAAATATTATCATTAAGATATTTCTTCAATTTTTCAAGGAAAGACTTATCCACAGGAAGCAACTGCCGCTCAGTATGTTCTTTCTGTGGTTTCTGAGGCTTTGAAATTGTAAGATATTTCTTATTTGTTTCTTGCAACTCTTCATCAACCTTATTATCCTCTTTAGGTGTCAATTCCTGAGACCTGTCAAGTATTTCGCTCATAATAGTTTTTCTGAGCAAATCCTGTTGATGGAATATATTCTCAATGACCTTTAAAAGCATTGCGGGCAAGAATGGCTTGTTGATATACACATCAGCACCATTCTCATAGCCTTCAAACTGGTCTTGTATCATATTCTTTGCCGTTAGGATTATGACTGGTATATGACTCAAATCAATGTCGGTTTTTACCTTTTTACAGAGTTCATAGCCATTCATAATCGGCATCATAACATCTGTTATTATAAGGTCAGGCACCATCTTCTTTGCCATGTCAAGGCCTTTCTGTCCATTCACTGCCAGGGCGACCTCATAGTCTTTACATAGTAGCTGATATATGAAATGTCCTAATTCTACATTGTCTTCCACAATGAGAACCTTACGCTTTTCATTATTTTCATTTATAGCTGACACTTTAATCGTAGTTTCCTCTTTGGACGAATCTTTCTGTGATTGAGAATACTCAGCATCAGCAGAGTCCGGCATATAGAAAATTTGCTGTTGATCAACTCCGCTTTTCTCTTTTTCATTGTATTCGTCAGCATCAACGGGTAATGCAACCTCAAACGTCATACCCTTCTCTTTACCATTTTTGGCATATATGTCTCCATGATGTATTGCGACAAGATTCTTCACATAATTAAGTCCTATCCCATAACCACTAACAGACGATGATTTCTCTTTTCCGCTAAAACGTGAGTAACGGCCGAAAAGCTCGGACATTTTTTCAGGCGGCATTCCCATGCCATCATCAGTAACAGTAATAACAAGACAATGTTTACCTATCAATGAAGAATTAAAATCATCGCTATTGAGATATTTAACGTCATTAAGAGCTATTTCTATATATCCATTATCATCGGTATACTTGATTGCATTAGTGAGAAGATTGCTTACTATCTTAAAGATTTTATCTCCATCTACCAGCATAGACGCATGTTCCTTTGGTAGGAATTGACAATTAACATGCAAATGTTTCTTTTCGACTAAGAAAGAATAATTACTCATTATGCTATTTACGATAGCATTTACATCGCATTCTGCCACAGAAAGTGTTAATGTCTGTGTCTCTATCTTACCAACATCCAATAACTGATCCACAAGAACAAGCAAGCGTTCGGTATTTCTTTTTATAATATTTATCAACTTCCTGCTTTCTGGAGACGTATCCTTACTGGCTGAAATAAGCGACAATGGACCATAAATCATACTTAGCGGAGTACGAAGCTCATGAGATATATTTGTAAAGAAAGTTATTTTTGTTGACATAAGCTCCTTGTCCTGCCGTCTCTTCTGCTCTGCCATTTCAAGACGCAACCTGCTTATGCGTATTCGCATATATGTACGTATCGCAAACCATATTACGCAAGCAATGATAACGAAATACAAGAGTATGGCCGGCAAACTCAGCCAAGGAGCTACATCGACATGAATCTTAAGCTTACGCACTTGTCCATTCCAAGCACCTTTGCCTAAACAAGCCTTAATATATAATGTGTAATTGCCCGCATCAAGATTGGAATATGTAAGTCTATGTTGCTGCCCTACATAATTCCAGTCCTTATCAAAACCTTCTAATTTGTAAGCATAATCTATCTTACGTTGAGAGGCATAATCAAGACAAGTATAGTCAAGACTGAAACTATTCTGCTTATAAGACAGATTAATCTTGTCTGTTTCCTCAATATTACGCTTTAAAACGCTGCCAGGGTCACCAGCACGTTGGCTTACATTCATCACCTTTAAGTCTTCCAAGACGATGTTCCCCTGATGAATCTTTGAGGCAATATTTACAGAGTTAAAGTATGTCAGTCCGTGATTTCCTCCAAAAAACAAAGTTCCGTCAGATAGAGAACACAATGATTTCTCATGAAACTGATTTCCACCTGTACCATCCTGTTCATAAAGAGTATAAAAACTTTTATCTTTAGGATTATAACGTGTAATGCCATAAGCTGTACCCATCCAAATACAGCCAGTCTTATCCCCAGTAATAGACACTATATCATTACAAGGAAGCCCGTCATCCATTGTATATACATTAAATGAATGGTTACGTAGAGAATAGCGAATCAAACCTCGTCCATAAGTACCTAACCATAAATTTTCTTGCTTATCAGCATAGATAAATACGGTTCTGTCAGCATAGCTTTTTAATTTCTGATTCTTAATAAGCTGAATGGATTTGCCCGTTGACGGATCTAAAACAAATAGACCTGAGCCGAATTTGCTATATATGACTTTACCCGATCTAAGCGGAAGAATAAAAGTTACATTTCCACGAGACGCTGATGGAAGAACAAGGGGCTTTTTCCCATCATCCGATTTTCCGGTATTAATAACATTAATACCCTTTTGCGCAGAACCTAACCAAATATTATGACTGTAATCTTCTGCTATGGCAACAATGTCACTATAAGTATTATACCATGATATTGGCGAAAGATTACCATTTTCAGCTATTTTAGCAGAAATCAAAGCTGTGCCACATGCTATCCATATTTTACCGGTGGAATCAATATACTGAGACTGAATGAAATTGGAATTAGAACGTGAGAAAGGTTCGAAATTTTCAAGTGTATACCAGCGGCAGCCATGGGTTTTCGTGTTGTAATAACATAAACCACTATAACGGGTACCAAGCCATAAATTCTGGTAATGATCAACGCTTATTCGGGTAACAAACTTGCCTGAAATCAGTTTGTTCAAGATCTGATCAGTATTAATCTTACGATTAAAATCTATTTTATACCCATCATCGAATGTTCCTAACCATAAATTTTTATCACGATCTACATAATAACACGTAACATGGGAGGAAGCATTAGACTGAAAATAAGTTGAAGTATATTGCCCGGTAAAACTGTTTTTTATAAGATCGTATTCCTTAATCCCATAATAAATAGTTCCTATAAGCAAAGTCCGTTTTAGCTGATGTAAGAAAGTTACAGATCCATTATACTGAGGCACAGATGAGTCTTTCACAATTTTCGCATTCCTCGTATCAATGCAAAATAAGCCCTTTTCTGTTCCGACAAACAGCCTTTGATTGTTCTTACCTTTATTAATAAGGAGCATACACTTTACATTAATTTGGTGTCCTATATACTTCCTGACAATTTTATGGTTACGAAGATTAATGTAGTATATATAAGAACTACCAGATCCACCCAACCACATTCCGCCTTTATTGTCGGCAACAGAGCAAGTTATTATCACATTTTTCAATCCATTGACGGGATATAACTTATGGTTATTACGATTTACGATAAAAAGTCCTCCTGTTCCATAAGTATAAAGTTTATCACCATATTCAAAAAAACCGAAGAATCCGCAAACCAAATTACCTTTGGCAAAATAGTAATTTTCAAATTGACGCTTGTCATAATCATAACGGCTTATGCCTTCCGTTGTGGCAACCCACAACATTGAGTCATGGTCCAAAAAGAGACCTTGAACACAGTCTGATGCTATTGTAGTAGAATCACGATAATGATGAAAAAAATTTTCATAACTATAGCCATCATAACGACAGAGCCCACGACCTGTGCCAATCCACATGACACCATATTTATCTTCTTGGAAACAAGAAACACGACGGTTCGGAAGACCTACATCTTCTGAACTGTCGTGTGTAAATGCTATAATTGGCATTAATACCAACAATAGAACTAGGTTCTTGAGGTTAAGAATCCTGTTCTTGGATTTATTAGTTTTCATAAAATATAGTTTCAGTACTACAAAGTTAGTATATTTATTTGTAAGTCCCAAAATTATATTTTATTTTTTATTTCTCGTACACCAAATTTACTGGGCCAAGCAAGCCTGATGATTGTAATTCATCCGTGGCCTTTAAATAAGTGTATGTATGCCAAGTCGAACGTTCGCTTTCTGGCTTTGCTTCTTCCTCAATAAGCTTATTGCGCCAGTTGTTCACAACATCCACTTCGATAGTATTTTTTCCTTTATGAAGTTGAGAGGTAACGTTTACGCGATAAGGTGGTGTCCAAACACCTCCGACTTCTACCCCATTCACTTTGACCTTTGCCATAACCATCACCTTACCCAAGTCAAGGTAGACATTGCCATTTGGCACCTTTTTCAAATTTACTATGGTTGTATAAGTTGCTGGTCCTGAATAATACTTCAAAGTGGGATCGTCTGATTTTGTCCAATCAATTAGCTTTTGGAAAGTTTGCACCGCCTTGGGCCCACCTTTAGTTGCATCAAAACTAACTTTCCATGGACCCGCAACTGCTAAAGCACCTTCCTCGGGATAATTTACATTACCATCAACAGTATTTGCCTGACTTTCTTTGTCAAACACCACAAAAGTACTTTGATGTGGGGCTAAACGTACCGGAATAGCTGTAATACCATCATGACGAAGATATTCAGGCAAATTACGAATCTCGGTTGACTGTGGGTCCCAAAGTTGCGGATTTCCAGTATCTACACGAAACTGCCCTGTAAAGTCTATAGATCGATTAGCCTGATTTGAGATGAAATAAACATCACTTTTATCAAGCTGTCTATGGATGAACAACAATGAGTCATTTGGTATCGCAGTGACGAAATCAGGTCTAACCTTCAAATCATTAAAAATACCCTCAAGAGTAGTGTCTGTATATATAGTACCATTACCATAAGTCCGACGGTGAATGCTATTATCACTTCCCCACATTTCCTTCGCAATAGAAGAGACTTCCTTATCTGCTTCAGGATAGTTTTCGAGGCTTGGAGATTTCTCAGGAGCCCCACCACAAAGTATAAGTCCGTCTTTAACGAATTCTTGAAGTTTTTTGATGACCGTAGGACGCATGGTCTTCAAAGGAGGAAGCACCAATACACGGTATCTCATGCCGCTGTTAAGGACAAGCTGGTGATTTTCCACATGAGCTTGATTTTCAAGTATTTCAGCATTGATAAAATCATAGCTATAACCTTTTGGAATTTCTGGATCTCGAATACCTGTCATCTTAGGTGCATCCTCACCTATGAAGTAAGCCACGTCAGCAATATAACGACCCTGTTGTAGCATATAGTTGACACGCTTCAAATATTTCGCAAAAGTATCAAGCTGGGGGAACCACGTATTATGACGGTTGAACTCATTGCCATAAGGAGCATTGATGCCTGGTTCTCTTTCGTCTGGCTGCTGAATGTAGACATGAAGCAGAGTAGAATTGATGCCTTCAGTGAAGAAGCGGTCTCCTCGCGGCTTCATCTCGCCAGGATAACGGCTGAAATCAGGACCGCCACAAGTAAACGACTCAGCCCATACCTTCTGTTTGCCATATGTGTGTCCACAAGAAGATGCCACCTTGTTTTCTATGTCGCCAAGGTCGCCAACACTCCAAAATTCACCAGCAATTTCATCCGACTGACCTCCATATTGTAAAAATTCGCCAGGATACCCCCAATGACCATAATTTTCCAACCAAGTTGTCAACCCGTGTTTGTGAGCAACTTCACGCAGGCCACCAACATAGTCATAAGCAACTTTGTCTGCAACAAGACGCCTTAAATCCCATAAAAACCTATCGGAAGCTTCTTCAGACTCTACGACATTACCATACAGTGTAGGGAGAAATTTTATGGCACTATATCCATAACGTTTCTCAAAATCCTCATCCAAACCATCAGTCCAGTCCTGTCCGCCGGTTTCGTAAGAGTCTTCAACAACAACTTTGAATGTACGACGGTCTTCTGCCGGTATTCGACGTAAAATCTCACCAATAAATTTGTCAAAATGATAAGCGACAAGTTTCTTGCTCATCTTGTCGACTTCAAGTCCAGTACCTTCCGGTGAAGCAGGAGCATTAGTTTGTCCTGTTGTCACCATTGCTGTACGCATAACAACCCAGTCACCTTTAGGAGCCTTCCATTCAAAAGAACCGTCAGGTTTCATCTTGTCTGTGACGTCTATAACATCCTTTGGATCTATGACACCACTCGCACCTGGATATTCTGGTTGGGTGGTCCACATATAATCAGTCCACATAGGATGTGGCGTCTGAAACATCTTTTCAAAAGTCTTCTCAGGATAACGCTCTACGCGGGGAATATCAGATATATCAACACTTGCAACACCGTCAATGGATGAGTCTACAACAAGTTTGAAATGGTCTGCCTTCATCTCAGGAATAGACTCTACGATTGGAGCATACGGAATGTATCCTACCTGTATAGCCGGATTGGAACGGTCTATTTCTATGTCTTTTACAAGTTCATAATTGCCATTCTTCTCAACATAGAGATGAGCATAGGTCTTCTGCGGTTTTTCCGCCACATTAATAATAATGCTTCGTACCGTCTCAGCCTTAGAAGCTGAAAGGTATATAGCATTTTCAACCGGTTTTCGTTCCTCCGTAAATCTGGTTAACGATTTCGCAGCAGGGAAGGCAATCACCCTGACGTCTTGTGCATCTTTACCCACATCAGGAAGTTTTCCATTAAATACTTGACCACCTTTAATAGTAATCTGTTTATGAGCAAGATAACGCATAGACTGGCTTGGCTTTATCCATGGACCACCAGATTGGCTCCATCCCGGGCAATTAAATATACCAATCTCAATTCCAAGCTCTGAAGCAGTTTTAAGCGCTGTATGAATAATGTTCCACCACTCAGGCGTGAATATTTTAACCTTTCCATATTTTACGGTAGGTTCACCGATATTACCTATGTAAGCCCTGTTTATACCAGCTTGCTTCATAGCATGCAGATCCTTAACAACACCTTCAGCAGAAATGTTATCAGATATCCAATACCAATAGCAAGCAAGTTTTTGGCTATCAGGAATATTAACGAAAGTTGATGCCATGTCTTTAGTTGTTGGCTGCCATTGTCCAACAGGATTAGCTGCCGATACCAAAGACCCCAAAGCAAGGCATGATAATGTTGACACAAGTTTTTTCATCTTACAATCTTTTTCTATTCTGGAAGTAGTTCTTAACAATATTATAATAGACGTATGGATCGTCTAATGTACTACTGTTAATATGCTCTTTTTTCGTCGACTTACTAACATCTGCAATACCCCAGAAGATTGCATCACAGGCATCATCATAAGAACCGATTACACTGTATTCAGAAGCCTGTCCGGCCCATTCTACACGTTTCTTCCATTCTTTAGCGTCTACTCTATACCATTGCGAAGGAGCTACACCGCCATTTGGAGCGACGAAACGAATTTTGCCATCAACACTTTGAGAGACATTGCGATAACCCCACCCGTCAGTTTCCGTGAAAAGGATTGGATCATTAACCTGGCAAGTACCAATATGGAACTTCTCCAAATTGTTCTTTTCGTTCTCCGGTGTCTTATCCAACATTTCCTTGAAATCCTGACCTGGATAGAACATAATTAGCATAGGACGGTCATCACCAAAGCCATAACGCCTATACTCAGGTTTGTTGGCGTATTTCTTCAATATTTCACCAGCCTTCTCATTCCAATATTTCATAGTCCATGCTTGCGGATTTCCAAGAAATATCAAAAATTGCATGCCTTTTTCTTTACAGACTTTATAAATATTGTCAAGCATTGGCATAAACTCGCTTCGAGCCCATTTCTCGCCATTAGTGCCTTCATCATCCCATTGTGGCGGATTTGTAAAATCAACGCTAATGACGTTTATACCTGCATCCTTTATCTTTTGAAGGATGTCGCGAACTTGGTTTATGTCACCATAGTTATGGGCCGGATTCCATTGACCATTGACTAAAAACTTTGTACCTGAATTGGTCGATCTACAACAAACCATAACATGAGTCATTGGCACGGAAAGTTGCTGAGCCTG
>CAZUWO010000023.1:15937-30599 GCA_964623995.1 uncultured Prevotella sp.
AATCTTCCCTCCATCAGACGGTCAATATTGCGAAATGCCAGATGTTCCAGCAAAAGCCAAAATGGCCGAAATAATTAATTGTTTAATTTTCATTTGTTTGAAGTTTAAATAACAACTTTTAGGAAAGTAGATTGTCACCTTAAAACTGTGACTTCATTTGGAGCGTCTATTTTTGAAGTTATATGACCGTTCTTATCTCGATTGTGAGAAATTTTAATAACCCCATATGGAGTTGGAAAAGTTCCTTCCACATGGTTCAAATTGCCTAAATGTGGCGTAATCCTGACTACTTTACACCCTGGTTCTACAGGTTCAACACCAAGGACATAACGTGTAAGCCATGCCGTAGGTCCTGATGCCCAGCCATGACACATACCGACATAACAGTAGGCCCCTCCATCTTTATGTACATCAAATCTACCTGGAGGAACTATTTCATCTACGCGGGATGGATTATTTTTCAAGCAACCATAATCAAAATCTTCCCAAAATGTAGTAGCGCCCAAGTCTATCATTGCTCCCCAATAATCAGAAATTATTTTCATAGCACCCTGATAATCTCCCGCCTTGGCAAGTGCCTCAAGCATATAATAACCAAAGAAAGTAGAAAAGCCTTCGGCTCCACCTTGTTCTATTATTTTCCGACCGTCTTTTGCCTTCATCAATCCTGACAAGGTCAAAAGAGAAGCCGCCTGTTTATTACCCTTGCTTTCAGGAGCATAGCCACTAAGCCTCTTGGCAGCATCTTCACATTCAGCCTTTAATTCCGGATCACCAATCCAGTCGGCTATCTGAATGCCAGCACGCATAGTTATAAGTGTAATTCCTTGTAAACCAGCATGTATAACAGCAGGGTTATCATATGTAGGCCAATCCAAAAAGCGCATATCGCTCTTGAGGTTTTCCTTATTGCCATCAATCTGACTTATTATCTGTTTGAACAACGCATCCATATAAGGCTGTTGCTCCTTTAGATATTCAAGATCACCTTTATATAAATAAAGATCGCGATGAATCAGTATCCACCACATAGAATATGTGCAAATACCATTCATCCAACCAGGTAAAGGCGTATTATCACGAACAAAATCAAGACTTCGCTTTACAACGGGTTGATCATTGTAAATAGAATTTATAGTCATAACTTCAGGATGCATATCGCCTATCCATACAAGGCGGTCGCGCTTTATGCCATCCCAAAGATAATGCTGCATATTCAACATAACAGTGTAAGCCCCAGTTTTCCAAATTTGATTAAGCCGCTCATTATCACAAGAGAACGTTCCAATCTGAGGAATATCGCGATGAACAGAAACAGCTCTTACTGCCACAATAGGAACTATCACACTGTCAGTGAGAAGCTCTATCTTTGCAAAACGGAAACCGGAATTGCCACTACGGCGACTGCCTAACCAAGGTATTTCCAAGTCAAACTCTCGAATGGCATGCTCGTTTGTGGCATTAGAATTTTCAACACTACTCATAGCTTCGGTAACAGATTCTCCCAAAGTAACATGCATTTTTACAGGTTTGTTGACATTGGTCTGGGCATTGATAATCTCTATACCACCATGGAGCTCCTTACCAAAATCAACAAGCACAGCACCATGCTTAGTAAAAGTGCTATAGTCTTTGGTGGTTGTAGAAACCTGTCCGGTTGAAATAGACAATAAATTTTCTGCATTTTTTACGCCATCAGGAGATTGCCAAACTATACGTGTAGGAGTCACGTATTCTGTAACAAAATCCTTATCTTTCTTCATAATATTATTGTCAGCCGCAACCGGCAATGAAGATGACGACCTCCCAAACGCAAATGTGTTGGGAGCTGATAAAGATAACACCAATGCCAATAACGCTGGCTTTAAATCCATTTTCATAATCGAATATTCACAAACCTTTTCAAAAGCTTGAAGAAGTATATTTTTTGTGCCACAAAGTTAGACAATACTTATTAATGTGTGGTAATCTGCTTGTTTCATTTATTTTTCAAATGGTTTCATTCCCTTTTAAATATTGTTCATTTTTATATAAAAAGATAATTGCTGACTTTACCGTATATTATAAAAACAACATTTCAACACAACAAAACTTTTTTATGGTCATAAATGTAATATATTGTAATTCATTCACAACTATAAAATGCAAAAACTCCTTGTGATTACCAATGTTTTTAAGCACTATTTTCCTTATCTTATTATCTTCTCGAACAGAGATCGGCAATGTTGAAGCGGTTGGATGACTGTAATCATAAACCTCAAGCCTCTTACATCAAAGCTCCCTCGGTCATGACAAGCCTGCTACGGCCAGTGTGAAGAACTTGTTTATCTGCAAGGTAGTAGTAAAAATGCCGTTACGAAATGACCAAAACAATTCCGCCACACACAATATACTGTGCGCGACGGAATTGTTTTGGTATAAAAGGTCTACAAGACTGTACTGATTTATTTGATGTAGACCAAGAGTGATAATTATTATACCGACGGTTGGTAGCCGTAGGTCACTATGCTATTTGTTGAGTTTTGCCTGAATTAAACTATCTATCTTGTGGTAGCGTTCCTCAACCTTCGGAAACTTGCCTTGAACTGACTTTACATCAATCATCATTATCGGAGGCACATCGCCATTGTTATTGTAGGTATCCCACTGTGGCAGTCCAAGACCATTTGGATTACCTGTCTTCACAAAGTTGACATACATCTGCTGGAATATCTCTGACACAGCATAGTCTTCCTTAGTCCATTTGAAAGCTTCGTTGGTAGACAGATTACCCATGGCATACTCTATGTCGACAGCGTGAGCGGCACCGACATTGTTGTCTGGACGTGGGTGACAGAATATATAGCGATAGACCGGATGCTTGCTCGACTGACGCACCATATCTGCCCATTTCCATGTAGCATAGGCAATGAATATGTCGCCACCGAGTTGATAGCCAGGCAATTCTGTAAGGTCTGAATCACTGTGAATATCATAAAGGTTGAAAATGGTCTTTGCATCACCGCCAAGAAGACTCTCCACTGTAGATGCTACATTCTCCATTGTTGGGGTCTTTACGCCAGCAATAGCCCCAATGCCCACCTCCGCATTGTTGTTGCCAAGCAGACAAGGCACCTGAGCTTGACGCCCTTCACTTATAACCTTATCCGGGTCTTCGGTCAGAAATATGCCGTCGATGCATTTTGTTCCCCAGCCAAATTTTTCATTTTCCTGTTTAAGCAGTACCTCGGCAGGTACTTTGCGCATATCAGAGAGTTTCTTATAGCCATACTTCTTTGCCCATGTCTCGCCAACCTTCTCAGCATCTTTCAGACTCATTGGCTTTGAGTTTGATACGGCAGCGCCACTGGAGCACATGTATCCGGCTATGAGGTTCTTGCTCAATGGAGATACGGTCTGAGCACAAACAGACAGAGAACCAGCCGACTCTCCGTCGATAGTAATTTTGCTTGGATCGCCACCAAAGGCAGCAATATTGTTCTTTACCCATTTTATGGCTGCTGCCTGGTCGAGTAAGCCCTGATTGCCGTTGCAGCCACCTTCCGTTGTCAGCTGTGGATGAGAGAAGAAGCCAAAGATGCCTTCACGATAGTTTGCCGTCACCACGATAATGCCACGGCGAGCCAGGCGCAAACCTTGATAACGGGGCTCAGAAGCACTTCCACCTACAAGACCTCCGCCATTGAAATATATCAGTACCGGCAGTCTTTCGTTCATTGTCTTTGCCGGAGTCCACACGTTGAGATACAGACAATCTTCACTGAATTTCTTACCTTCGAAAACCATATCGCCGAAGATTCTGTTCTGCTCAGGGTCATTACCGAACTCTTTTGCCAACCGCACGCCTTCCCACGGCTTCACTGGTTGTGGAGCCTTCCAGCGGAGTTCTCCAACTGGTGGAGCCGCAAAAGGAACTCCACGGAATATCTTCACACCAGAAGAGTCAATGCCTTCAATTGTTCCACCTTCCACTTTCACTTGTGGTCCTTGAGCCATTGCCGTAAGGGTGAGCAGCAATGCGAAGAAAGATAAAAACAGGTTTTTCATCACATTTGTTATTTCATTGTTTTTCACCGCAAAGTTAAACAAAAAATAATGAAAAGCCCAACTTAAAAGTGGATTTTTATTCAAACTTTTATTTTTTTCGCACTAATTCCGCTTTTAGTACTGAATAACACACTGAGCAACAAAAGGTTGCTTTATATTTGGCTATATGCAGAAAAATCACTTAACTTAAAAATGGTGCAAAAACAAATCAGTAATTCATCAACGCGACATGGCAAAATTATAAATAAAAAGAGAAAGCCCCACATAGACTTCCTCCTTAATGTTAATGTATCCAGTGATCCGCATGGGGCTCGAACCCATGACCCCAACATTAAAAGTGTTGTGCTCTACCAGCTGAGCTAGCGGATCAATTTCGAGGGTCATTTTTCGAAATCGAGTGCAAAGGTATAACTTTTCTGCCTAACGGCAAAATTATTTGCACTATTTTTCTTCATCAGGGTGAGAATTAGGGATAAGCCGAAGGTGAATAACCAATTTTCAACCCTACAGGCAACTCAAATCACAACGGCAGTACCGTTAACGGCCACCATAAGCATTGAGCTCGACTGCCCCAATGTTTCATAGTCGATGTCAACACCAACAATGGCATTAGCACCCAGTTTGGCAGCGCGCTCTTCCATCTCCTTCATTGAGGTATCTCTCGCTTCAATCAGCACTTTCTCATAACTGTTGGACCGTCCACCTATTATATCTCTTATGGAAGCCTTGAAATCCTTGAAGATATTTGCGCCAATGATAGTCTCGCCGGTTACCACTCCTTTATACTCTTTTATTGTTTGTCCGTCAATGACGGGGGTTGTTGTTATTAACATAGTTGCTTGTTTTTCTTGCAAATTTACAAATTATTCCAATAATAGGAAACAAAATGTTGAAAAAATCAAACCTATCAGCCTAGTTTCTGTTAATATTGTACAAAAACAAGACCGGAATCAACAAGAAATGGTCCCTATTTAGTAACTTTGAAAGTGATAATCAACAATTCCATCTAAGAAATAAAAAGTTACCAATAATGAAAAAGTCAATCGCAATAGTTGTATCTCTGATGTTAATTTTTATGTTTTCCGGTTGCAAGGAAAACTACTCCAACGGTGAGAAAGTGGGCAATCTGATAGAGTTTACCAAGAAAGGCGTAATCTGGGACAGCTGGGAAGGACGCCTCAACCTTACACAAACGGGAATGAACACCAGCGGAGAGCCCTTCAGCTTTTCTTTTGACAACGACCGGAAAGACCAAGACTCGCTGATAAAAATTCTATATCAGGCTCAGGTAGAGGGCTGGAAGGTGAAGATAAAATACCACGAAGTGTGGGGATTTAAGAATGTTTTCAGCAACAGAGGTGAAACAGACTACTTCGTTGATGGCGTTACCGTGCTCGACAAGGACTTCGCCAATGTCTCGAAAAGGCTGACAGGCGAGCGCAACGGACGTGTTGTCGACACTGTGTATGTGGTAATAGACAAGAACGAACTTAAGAATCACATTAATAATAAATAAGACTTAGCGTATGCGAGGCGGGTGTTTCGCATGCTCCAACCCATAAGCTCCAGCAGTATCAATGCCATCAATGACCGCAAAAGGTCGAGAATACAGCATTGCTTTTTCCACCTAACAGAATCATCTTTTCTACGTAGAGTTTATATTTTCGCTACGTAGCAAAATACTTTTTTCTATAAGATTACAACGTCAGTCGATATATTTCTACCCCACCTTTCCACCGTTTCGGTCCCATGAAACGAGCATAAAGAGCCCGTCATGCCAACAGAGTCAGCATGCCGTGGCTCCTATATCACTACGCTGACGGGGCACCACAGCAATTAAAAGACAATGGCATAAAGGCATAAAAGTGTCGATTCTGATCTACAAGCGGAGGCATTCAGTCCAAATAACATACCGCCATGCCGGCACGAACTATCCGCAAAAGCCTGAATTAGACACATGTAAACGCATCGCTTTGTGCCGCCAACACCCCGGCACCCGGCAACTTTTTGCCGCCCGATACGTTTACATGTATTCAATCCGTAATATCAATTGCAAGCAATATTCTTGCCTGCGGCAACCTTGTTATTTATGTTGCAGATAGTATTTGGCACCGGCCTTGACATTGTTTTTCAAGGCTTTGCTGCTGAAAGTGGCACCTGTAACGCCGTCAACATTCATCTTTGAAGCCTTCTTAACGCTCACTCCCTCATACTTTTTGAGCAGTTTCTCAGCCTTTTGAAAATAGTTTGGGGTCTCCATGTTCTTGAGAGGAACAATCTTAGTTATCTTGTTGTTCTGAATGTATATCTTCAATGGTGTTGGACCACGGAAGCCTCTGAAGCTCTTTCCCAGTGTTGTTGTGTTTACAACAGTAGTGTTTCCTTCCTTTGTCAAAACATCCTTGTCGGCCGATTGAGCCAACACAGGCACAGCCATCAGTGCTGCTGCTAATACCGTTATTAAGTTAATCTTTTTCATAATTATCCTTTTCAGAATTTCACAGGTGCAAAGTTAGTGCTTTTTATTGTCCTAAACTGCCATTTTCCTGTTAAAAAACGTGTTGTAATGTTTTATAGACAGGCTTTTAGTTAAAAATAAAGTCATAATAAATGCACTTACAATTGTTTTTAGTAAATTTGCTTCCGAAATTTCATCAATCACATTTCACAAATTGGATAACATAGCTATTTTTGCTTCCGGCAACGGAACCAACTGCGAAAACATCATCCGCCATTATGCAAATTCGAATAAAGCACGCGTGGTTCTTGTGGTTTGCAACAAGAAAGATGCCCCTGTGGTGAAGCGATCTGAGGCACTTGGCGTTCCTGTAAAGCTGATTTCAGCTCAAGAACTCCGCAACAAGGAGAGCATACTTACATTACTCGAAGAGAAGAAAATAGACTTAATAGTGCTTGCCGGATTCCTTCTTATGATTCCTCATTACCTTATTGAGGCCTACAACCACCGCATTGTAAACATCCACCCCGCCCTACTGCCCAAGTATGGAGGCAAGGGTATGTACGGACATCATGTACACGAGGCCGTGTATGCGGCCAAGGAGAAAGAAACCGGACTAACAGTGCACTACGTTTCAGACCAATGCGACGGCGGAGAGATAATAGCTCAGCGGCGCGTAAGTCTTCAGCCAACCGACACCCCCGATGCCATTGCGCAGAAAGAGCACGAGCTCGAAATGCGCGAATTTCCTCTTATTCTCGACGAAATAGTTGATAATCTCTGACTGTATGAGCATTACCGACGAGTGTACCTACTTGGAGGTGGCCACGAAACCTCCTTGTAGATGAGCATGAACAAAGAAAACAAATCCTTACTAAGCCTTGCAGTACCATCGATAGTGAGCAATATAACCGTGCCACTTATCGGATTGGCCGACATAGCCATAACCGGTCATCTGGGCGGAGCGGTGCTTATAAGTGCCATTGCCGTTGGCACCATGACCTTCAACATCATATATTGGCTCTTCGGATTCTTGAGAATG
Source organism: uncultured Prevotella sp. (assembly GCA_964623995.1). Classification (GTDB taxonomy): domain Bacteria; phylum Bacteroidota; class Bacteroidia; order Bacteroidales; family Bacteroidaceae; genus Prevotella. The sequence continues at coordinate 23,485 of CAZUWO010000023.1, forward strand.
GGAACCAGTGGGCTGGTAGCACAGGCTGTTGGCAGAGGAGACAAGGCCGAACCCGTAATAACCGCATGGCGGGCGCTTTCGGTTGGTGTTGCCTTAGGGCTGTTATTCATCCTGCTACAGGAACCTATTTTCAGGTTGTCCTCGCTTGCTTTCAGCACGCCGGCAGAAGTATTGCCTGCCGTTAGGGAATATTTCGGCATCTGTATCTTCGGAGCGCCGGCCATGATAAGCCTATACGGCTTCACCGGATGGTTCATAGGAATGCAGGATACGCGCACTCCCATGGTTATAGCCATACTGCAGAACGTAATAAACCTGATTGTCGGCATCACGTTGGCTGTATTTTTGGACTGGGGCATCAGGGGTATCGCAACAGGAGCACTAGTAGCCCAGTGGTCCGGATTTATGCTTTCATTCATTCTTATGCGCTCCAAAATGCGCCATTTAAAGCTCGACAGGACTTTCAGGCCAAGGCTTATATACAACGGAAGGGAAATACGGAAGTTCTTTACCGTAAATAGAGATATATTTTTGCGCACTGTTTGTCTCGTAGCAGTCAATATTTTCTTTACTTCTTTCGGCTCCAGACAGGGACCGTTAATCCTTGCCGTGAATACAGTACTGATGACTTTCTTCACCATTTTCAGCTATTTCATGGACGGTTTTGCCTATGCCGGCGAAGCTCTTTGTGGCAAGCTGTATGGCAGAAAAGACTGGAAAGAACTTAGAAGAATGATACAACAGCTTATGCTATGGGGGCTAATGATGGGCACTGTGTTCACTTTGCTCTACTTCTTTGGCGGCAACCAGCTCGTGGCAATACTAACCGACGACGCTTCTGTACGGGAATATGCAAGGCAGTATGAGCTTTGGGCAACTCTCGTTCCCATAACCGGAATGGCCGCTTTTATTCTTGACGGCGTATTTGTGGGCATAACGGCAACACGGGGAATGCTTGCCGCGGCCGCCATTTCGGCTGTTTTGTTCTTTGCACTGGCCTTTACGCTCATGCCGACCATTGGCAATCACGGAGTATGGTTGGCCTTTATCATCTACCTTACCACACGTGGGGCCGTGGAATGGATATGGCTTAAAAGGCTCGGCAAGGCATTATTTAGGTAAAAACAGTGTGATAAACCAGAAAAAATGAGTAAGTTTGCAATCAATAAACATTATTTCTGAAGATATGGAAGATTCATCAAAGCATCAGCTATCCGGCACTAAGTCGGCTTCGGCTAAAGCATATTACGAGCAGGCACAGGACTATAGCAAACAAGGCAACGCGGTAATGGCCGTGGCCATGCTGACAAAATCGATAGCCGAAGACGGCACTTTCGGCGATGCCTACTACGAGCGCGCCCAAACGCTTATGCAAATGGGCGACCTGAAAGGCGCAAAAGCCGATGCCGACAAGCTTGAGTCAAGATGGCCCGACAGCTTCGATGTGATAATGCTTCAGGCCAGAATAGCCTACAACATCAACGATTTGGAGAGTGCCATACATTATTATAATATAGCCATTGAAATTAATCCTAACGTAGAAGAGACTTACAGGGAGAGGGGAAAAGCACGATTAGAGCTTGGCGACTCTGTAGGTGCGGCCGACGATGCCAAAAGAGTTGTGGAACTCTCACCCGACAAGCTGAACAATGTATCTGGCAAATTCAGTGCCGACGGTGTGGAATGAAGCCGTTTGAAGAACCGGTATAACAATTAAATACAAACAATAAGATGAGGATAGGCAAACTGAAGATTGGCTTGCTGCCACTGATATTGATAGCCATTGCACTTGGCATCGGGGCGGGAAACGTCTTTAATTCCGATTGGGTAAGGGTGTTTGTAACGTTTAACGGCATATTCAGCCAGTTCCTTGGTTTCATGATTCCCCTCATCATTATAGGCCTTGTAACTCCAGCCATTGCCGATATTGGCACCGGAGCAGGCAAAATGCTACTCGCCACAGTGGTAATAGCCTATGCCGACACCGTGCTGGCGGGCCTCTTGGGCTATGCCACCGGCTCATGGCTGTTTCCGGATATGGTGGCTTCTACAGGCCACTTTACAGCCTCGACTACACCATCAGAGCTTAAGCCCTTTTTTGAAATAAAGATTCCTCCCATTGCAGATGTGATGAGCGCACTCGTGTTCTCGTTCATGATGGGACTGGGAGTGGTATACTGTAACAGCAACATGCTGAAGGGAATGTTTCGCGAATTCAAGGATGTGGTGAGCAAAGTGATTGCAAAAGTCATAATTCCGCTACTGCCGCTCTACATCTTCGGCATATTCACCAACATGACTTATTCTGGCGAAGCCTACAGAATACTCGTGGTTTTTGCCCAAATCATCGTGGTAATAGTAGTACTCCACGTGCTGATATTGCTCTATGAGTTTGCCATTGCAGGCGGACTGAGCCATCACAACCCTTTGAAACTGCTCAAAAACATGCTTCCCGCCTACTTCACGGCATTGGGAACATCGTCGTCTGCCGCAACAATACCCGTTACTTTACGACAAACCGTAAAGAATAATGTGGGCGAAGACGTTGCCGGCTTCACCATTCCGCTTTGCGCCACCATACACATGCCGGGGTCGATGATGAAGATTACGTGTTGCGCCCTTACCGTTTGCATGATTAGTGGCATGCCTCACGACTTCCCGTTGTTCCTCAACTTCATGCTGCTTTTAGCCATTTGCATGGTGGCTGGACCGGGAGTGCCAGGCGGAGCCGTAATGGCCGCACTCGGTCCGCTTGCCTCTGTACTGGGGTTTGGCAGCGATCAGCAGGCTCTCATTATCGCTCTCTACATTGCTATGGACAGTTTCGGTACCGCATGCAACGTTACAAGTGATGGTGCAGTGGCAATAGTAATAGACAAATACTTCGGGAAGAAAAAGCAGACACCTACCCATTAGCTCCAGAAACAAGGAGTAGCCAATATTGGTCAACATAATACAGACAATTAACAACAACGTCTAAGAAGCTTTACTAACTTCCAGTTTTTTAGGTGTTAACACACATTACATTAAAGTAAAACTATCATTCAGTTAGTAAAAAGAAAGTCGGCACACCCGGAAAGTATCCCCCTGAGTGTGCCGACAATATTTTATTATGCTATAGAAAGTCTGGCATTATGTAGTAAGCAAAGGCCTACCAACCTTCGCTTACATTAGTTTTTATATGAAGCCAGCCACCTTTTTTAAGTCTGGTGAAAGGTAAAAAGCTCCCGAAAGAGTGTCAGAATTCTCTGAGTATCTTACCCTAACATAATACAACGGCTGCTTTTGACCGAATTTATATGGTGCATACTCGATGCCATTCTTCCAATTCGGACTCGCCTCAACGCGCTTACGCATCACGCCCATTAACGAATCGGTAACGTTTACCGTACTGTCCAGCTTGCCAATATGGATGATATTGATCTTGGCAACAGCGTTATCATCAATAAAATCCTTTACAGCCGTCTCTGCTTGGTGCTGCCGTCCGCAGCCGGACAGCAACATAAGCAGAGCAAAACTTATGATAAGGCCGCAGCGCATCAGTCTATATTCTTCAGAACGAGCAACAAATGATCCCACACCATCTGCACAGTGGGAATGTAAAGGCACTCGTCAGGTGTGTGAACATTGCGAAGAGTAGGGCCAAAACTCACCATGTCGAGGTGCGGATATTTTTCAGAGAATAGGCCACACTCAAGTCCGGCGTGAATGCCAAGCACCTTAGGCTCCTTGCCAAATAGCTGCTTGTAGGCATTGACTGTAACCTTAACAAGTTCTGAGTTTGGATTCATCTTCCAAGCAGGGTAGCCATCATTCTGCACCACTTCCGCACCTGCAAGCTGGAATGTTGCCTTTACTGTGTTGGCCATGTTCATCAAATTGCTCATTACATTACTGCGCTGGCTGGATACTATGACCACTTCATTGGCTGAACTCTGTACACTGGCCACGTTGCTCGACGTTTCTACCATCCACGCCAAGGCCTCATCTTGGCACATTGCAAATACTCCGTTGTCGACAGCCTGTATGGATCTGATCAGGTTCTCCGATGTTTGCTTCGGCATTACCTTACGTGCATCAACGCTCTGAAGCTTCCATTCCATCTTGGTATCAGTAACATGGAACTCATCCTCCACATCTTTAGTAAACACATTCCAGTCGGCAGCAACAGCCTCTTTCTTATCTTCGGGCACGGCAAAAACCACTTTGCCGTCGCGTGGAATGGCATTGTGCATCTTGCCAGAATTCCAATCGGCCAGTCTAAGGTCAAGTTTCTCTTGCTCGATATACAGGAAACGGCCAAGAATCTTTATGGCATTGGCACGCTTTTTCTCTATATCGTCACCCGAATGGCCACCATTGAGGCCCTTCAAACTTGCCTCCATGAAGAAGTAACCTGCAGGTGCGTCTTCACGATTAAAGCTGAATGTGGCCGTGGTATTGAGTCCGCCGGCGCAGGAAACAAAGATTTGACCCTCATCTTCTGAATCAAGATTGATGAGATAGTTACCGGTCATGAAGCCAGGCTTCATGCCGAAGGCTCCAGTAAGGCCGGTTTCTTCATCCCGAGTAAATACACACTCAATCGGACCATGCTCTATGTCGTCGCTGTCCAGTATGGCCAGCTCAATGGCACAGCCTATACCGTCATCAGCCCCTAATGTTGTACCTTTGGCACGGAGCCAGTCTCCGTCAACATAAGTTTGGATAGCGTCTTTAGAAAAGTCGAAGTCCACATCAACAAGCTTATCACAAACCATGTCCATGTGGCTCTGCAGAATCACGGTAGGCTTGTTTTCCATACCCGGAGTGGCCTCTTTACGTATCAGGACATTGCCAGTCTCGTCGGTTTTTGTTTCCAAATTGTGACTCTTTCCAAAGTTAACCAAATACTCCATCATCTTGTCCTCGTGCTTGGAAGGACGGGGAACTTTGTTGATTTTGGCAAACTGCTCGAAGACACGAGCAGGCTTAAGTGCTGAATTTGTCATTTGTTCTTTCCTTTTATTTTTGATATTTGTGATATTTGCTATAACTTTGCAGTGCAAAATTAATAAAATATGATTGCAAATCTGCTTCTGTGCGTGTTAATTATTGCTATTGCCGTGGCTCTTCTCTCGGTTAAAGTGATACTGAAACGCCATGGCAGGTTCTCCTCTCAACATATAAAGGACAGCCCTGCCCTGAGAAACAAAGGCATACATTGCGTAATAGACCAAGACAGGGAAGCAAGAACAGAAAGATTGAAAAATTAATTTTAGTATGAAAAAGATTATCTCGGCAATGATTGTAGCCGGCGCCGCACTTGTGATGGCATCATGCAACAACCAGCCAAAACAGAACGACACAAAGGCAAATGAGCCGGAAACAGGCAAGACAGAGTCAGCAGGCCAAATCGCCTATGTTGATGTCGACACCATCATGAGCCAGTACAACTACTGGAAAGACGTTAAAAAACTCATGGATGCCAAGCAGGCTAACATAGAGAAGACCCTCCGCGGCAAGCAACAGACACTGCAATCGGCCGCTGCTAACTTCCAGCAGAACCTGCAACAGAACAAATACACTCAGCAGCAGGCACAGCAAATACAGGCCGGACTGCAGAAACAGGCCCAAGATGCTGATGCACTGCAGCAGCGTTTGGGGGGTGAGTATCAAAATGAGGCTGCTAAATACAATGCCGCACTCGCTGATTCAATTCACCACTATCTTGCCATATACAATAAGGATAAGAAGTTCAAGATGATATTGGCTAAGAGTGGCGACAATATTCTACTGGCCGACAAGAGCTGTGATGTTACAAATGAGGTCGTGGCCGGCTTGAACAAGGCTTACAAAGGAATGAAAAAGTGACGCGAAAGGAACGCTACAAGTTCATATTAGATTATTTTGAGAACACGCTGCCTGATGTTTCAACTGAGTTGAAGTTTGGCAGCGTGTTCCAGCAATTGGTGGCTACGATACTCAGTGCACAATGTACCGACAAACGAATCAACGAGGTTACGCCTGCACTATTTGCCCGTTATCCTGACGCTAAGACAATGGCAACAGCAGATGAAGCCGATATTCTGGTCTACATCAAGAGCGTAAGCTATCCAAATTCGAAAGCAAAGCATCTTGTTGACATGTCAAGGATGCTCGTTGACAAGTTTAACGGCGAGGTGCCATCAGACTTTGACGCACTTGTTTCACTACCTGGAGTTGGCCGTAAGACAGCAAACGTAACTCGGGCTGTTTCTTTTGGCTTCCCGTCTATGGCTGTCGACACTCACGTCTACCGTGTAAGCCATCGCTTGGGACTCGTTTCGGCCAGTGCTAACACTCCTGCAAAAGTGGAAAAGGAACTCCTTGCCAACATACCGGCAAAGTTAGTATCGAGAGCTCACCATTGGTTGCTGCTCCATGGGCGATATGTTTGCAAGAGCATAAAGCCTAATTGTGCAGGTTGTGTGTTTGTGGGAATATGCCCCAAGCTGATGAAAGACAGCAAACTTCAATAGAAAACAGATGAACGCAAAATTAATATTTAACTTTCTTAGCGACGTTGCAGCCAACAATAACCGTGAATGGTTCAATGCCCACAAGGCAACTTATCTCAAAGCTAAGGATGAATTTGAGCATGGTATTGCCGAAGCGTTGACTAAATTGTCGTTGATCGACAATGAGATAGCTACACAACAAGCCAAAGATTGCTGCTACCGCTTCTATCGGGATGTAAGATTCTCTAATGACAAAAGCCCTTATAAGCGTCACTTTGGTGCTTATATCAGCGCTCATGGACGCAAGGCTCTCCGTGGCGGATACTATATACACATGCAGCCCGGCAACAGTTTCTTGGCCTTCGGTTGCGGGTGGCTACCCAACAACATACTCAATTCATGTCGAAATGAGATTATGGCCAATATCGATGAATGGAGAAACAGAGTTGAAAACGGACAGTTTATAAAAGCCTTTGGCTATCCCAATGAATCTGAATTTAATGATGGCGATATTGCGGAAAAAGGATTCGGAGACCAACAGCCATTGAAAACAGTTCCGAAAGGATTTCCTAAAGACTATGAATTTGTGCAATATCTTAAGATGAAGGATTATTGTTGCTGGCACAAACTACCTGA
>CAZUWO010000024.1:0-29025 GCA_964623995.1 uncultured Prevotella sp.
CACGCCAAGGCGCATAGCCACGGCCACAGAACCGTCAGTAAGCCAGTTTGCTCCAATAAGAACAACGGTGATGCCTAATACGATGAAAATGAGGTTACCTACCATTATTCTTCGGCTTTTACCTCTTTTGCATCCTCAGCATCAGGCCCTTCGTCTTCCTTACGGTCGTCTACATTGTCGCCTTCTGTAGGTTTAAGCGTAGCCTTGAAATCTGTAAATCCGGCCTTAACGAGTATGTCGTACCATTGAAGAAGTTTCTTTATGTCGCTATTGTGAACCCTATCGCGGTCAAAATCGGGCAACACCTCAGCAAAGAAGTCCTGCAACTCCTTGCCCGAAGCCTTGCGCCAATTGAGCGAACAAGGCTTTCCGCCCTCATGTTTAGCCACATTGTCGAGCACGTCGGCCAAAGGAACGTCCTCTGATTCTGTATACATTGCAATGTCGGCAAGGCTTGTCACCTTGTCAGTAGCAAAAGCCGGCTGACGCTTATGTGTTCCGTCGAGAGCCTCAACAATTAGATTTGCACGGCCGCGGTTCACCAATTTGTAAAGCCCAGGACGGCCTGCGATTGAAAGTATTGTTTCCATAATGTTTTAATATTAGTTATCTGAATTAATTATTTATAAAGTATTGTCAACTCGCTGCAACAGTTCGTCTATCTGTGGTTCCAATTCTGTCTTGCCATCATTGATTATTCTCACGTCGCTTAATATCATGACCTCTTCCTGACTCATCTGGTTGTCTATCCATTCCTGCGCCTTCTGCCTGGTCAGACCATCGCGTTTCATTATCCGTTGCACCCGCACATCGTTAGGAGCTGCCACACATACCACGAGATCCATACTGACACGACGGAAGAAACCCGACTCAAAGTAGATGGCACTTTCCATCCAATTGAGGCCTGAACGATTGAAATCGTCGGCCACAGCAGGATGGACAACATCGTTGACTGCCTGTTTGTTGCCTTCACTGGTAAGCAAGAACTTAGCCAAAACAGCTTTTTGCAACTGTCCATCCTTATAAACGTTATTGCCAACCAGCTTGCACAGTCCTTCCTTCAGCTTCTCCGACGTGGCCATAAGCCTCTTAGCAGCCGCATCACAGTCGTAAATCTTTATTCCTCTCTGCTCAAGCAGCCTGCAAACATAACTTTTGCCACTGCCTATTCCGCCCGTAATGACAGTTCTCATTGCTCTATCAGATAATCAACAAATGAAGTTTCAAGACGTCCACTCCTAACATAGTTGGGCAAACGCTTCAAAGTCAGTCTGCACTTGTCAGAAGGATTTCGCTTTATATCATTATAGTCGGCCACGACAAGGAAGTCTGCCGGTCGCATGATATTACGCAATCGCCTTACCTGTCCGGAACCAACAACAGTTATAACCTTCACCCTCGAGGGGAAAGTACGGAGCACTTTACCATCAGGCATATTTATAGCAGTAACCGGAACCTCTATTGACTCCTCTGTAAGAACATCAGGATAGAGTGTCAAAGAAACCTTTGAAGGAACTATCTTTGCTCCATTTATAGGTCGGAGATTAACCTCAAGTCTTGTGGTATCAGTTATATTACGTATGTTTAACCGCTGAGTGTAGACATAGCGGAGACTATCGAGCACCTGCTTAGAACCATAAACAGTTACAACATCGGGGGAGAAATGTACTTCAGACAAGTAGTAGCTATTGGCGGTCATTACTGTACCGGAAACTCTGACAGGCAATTGCCTGTGCTGACCATAGTTATACGTGAATCTGATTCTGTCGGGCTTGATCGACACAAGCTTTGATGACTTATAGATTTGAGCCGATATCTTGCGAATCAAATCAGTATAACTGAGGGCTCCGGAACCATCACCGTTAGAGCAGGATTGGAAGTCTACAGTCAGTGGTTTTAATCCATTGCCGTAAATATAAGCCGCAATCATGTAGCCTTTGTCCCTGACCGTGAACCTCACAGTATCCGAATTGACACCTGTTATTACCACATTGCGAGGCGTATTGGATATAACCACTGGCACAGAAAGTTCGCGCTCATAGTTCTCATTAAGCGTGAGCATAAGCCAAAAGGCACCACTCAAAGCCAAGAAGAACAAAAAAATCAGAAACTCCCTGTTGAACATCATCAACAAGAAGTTCCTGATCATGCGCCAAATGCGCCCCAATATACGCCTTAGCATCGTCGTAAGTTTGATTTACTTAGACTGTTGCTGCTGCAATTGTGAAGCCTGTGCGTCTGGGAAAACATAGCCCTTATCGACTGTGATGACCACGCCACGAGCTATTTCTACTTCAATTTTACCGCCACTGGGATCTACACGCTTCACGACGCCATAGATACCACCGCCTGTTACGACGTTAACACCAGGCTCAAGAGCGTTCTGGAATTTGCGAGTTTCTTTCTGTTTCTTTTGTTGAGGGCGAATCATGAACAGCCACATGATAGCAAAGATGGCTATCATCATTATCAAAAAGCCCATACTTCCGCCGCCTTGCCCTTGCTGTTGAGCTCCTGCGGCCAATAAAATGGATAGTGTCATTGACTAATAATAATTATTTAGAATTTTCGTTTGTATTCGGTTCATCCTCGTTTTCAGGGTCATCTTCATCTACTGGACGAATGTTCTGATCCTTCTCTGAAGCCACATCACGCTTCTGAGACCTATCTATCATAGGCTTAAACATAAGTCCTTCGGCATTAAGATGACGTGCTATGGCATCAAGCATACCATTGATGTAAGCTCCACTGCGGGGAGTGCTGTAAAGCTTGGCGAGGTCTACATATTCATTAATGGTTACATTGACGGGAATATTGGGGAAGTTCAGCATTTCGGCAATTGCAATCTGCATGATTACAACATCCATATAGGCCAACCGAGAGAAGTCCCAATTACGCGATGTCTCACTCATGTAACGCTGATAAGTATCAGCATTAAGGATTGTTGCACGGAAAAGCTTGCGCGCAAACATAAGATCCTCCTCATCCTTATATTCGGGCAAGAGTTCCTGATTTGCACCTTGCTTGGGGTCGAAACGCTTTATCGTCTTTAGAACAAAGGTGTCTACAATCTCCTTATCATCGTTCCAATAAATGCTCTTATCCTCAAGGACAGCATCCAAGTCAGGGTTTTCTTGGATTAAAGTACGATAAATGCGACGCCAAAGTTCTCTATCTGTATCATAGTCAGGCTCGGGGCCCTCCATATATTCCTTATAAATGGTACTGGCTTCTATCTGATCACAAAGCTTACGCACAGAATCTATATCGTCGTTCCAAGAAAACTTTTGAGATTCAGCAAATGCATTAAGATCTTTATTTTCCTCAACTTGGACTGCAAACTTATTGAAAGCAAAGCGCTGAGATGGTGCCTCTGTACCCTCACGATTGGCCTTTGCCGCAGCCACATCAATGCGCCGACGTTCCTCTTGGGTTATGGCGACAATCAATTCCAACAGATAATTGTAAAGGTGATAAGCTTTTGACAAGCTGAATAGCAATTCTTTCTCTGCTGTTTCTATATTCCGATTGCCATTCTGATAGTAGGCATAAGTCAGCTGCACTATTTTTGTCCGTATCAGTTCTCTGTTAATCATTGGTTTGCCGTATGTGATTTTTAAATCTTCTTGCAAATGTATATAATTTATCTTTCACCCGCAAGAAAAAGTGTTCAAAAACAAGTTTTTTTATGATTAGAGTTGCACAACACATAAAAAGATAGTAACTTTGCACCGCTTTAAATGCTAAGCACTCACGTGTAATGGTGAATTAAGGCAAGAAAAATAACAACTTAATTTAGAGTAACACAATTATGAAAGAGATTAATGTTACAGGTCAGAAGCGTACAGACCTTGGAAAGAAAGCTTCAAAACTTCTCCGCAAGGAGGGAATGGTGCCTTGCAATCTTTATGGTGAGGCTAAGGAAAACGGCAAGCCAGTTGCTTTGGCATTCGCATCGCCAATGAACGAGCTGCGCAAACTTGTTTACACTCCACACATTTATGTTGTAAATCTTATTATTGACGGCGAAAGCCACACTGCCATTCTGAAAGAACTGCAGTTCCACCCAGTTTCAGACGCACTGCTTCACGTTGACTTCTATGAAGTAAACGACCAGAAGCCTATAACCATTGGCGTTCCTGTGAAACTTGTTGGACTTGCTCAAGGTGTGCGTGATGGTGGCCGCATGAACCTCTCTATACGCAAAATCAACGTCACAGCTCCTTATCAGAACATTCCTGAACACCTTGATGTAGATGTAACAAGCCTACGTTTGGGCAAGAGCATCAAGGTTGGTGAGCTCTCATATGAAGGCCTTGAGATTGCAACCGGCAAAGACGTAGTGGTTTGCTCCGTTAAGATGACACGTCAGGCTTCTACTGCTGCAACCGATGCAACAGCTGAAGAGGCTACAGACGACGCTGCCGCTGAGTAATCCACAAGAAATTAACGGATGGATAAATATCTTATTTGTGGCTTGGGAAACCCTGGCGATGAGTACGCACAAACCCGCCACAACACTGGCTTTATGGTATTGGACGCTTTTGCTAAGGCGTCCAATATTGTTTTTGAGGATAAGCGTTACGGATTCATAGCTACAACTTCCATGAAAGGACGTAAGGTTTTCCTGCTAAAACCCACAACCTTCATGAACCTATCTGGCAATGCCGTGAGATATTGGCTACAAAAAGAAAACATAAACCAAAAGCGATTGCTGGTAGTTTCAGACGACGTGGCATTGCCGTTGGGTGAATTCCGGCTCAAGGCCAATGGCTCAAATGGAGGCCATAACGGCTTAGGACATATCATTCAGCTCATAGGCCAAGACTTCGCACGGCTAAGAATAGGTATAGGAAACGAATATCCACGTGGTGGTCAGATTGACTGGGTGCTGGGACACTATAGCGAAGAGGACATGCAGACACTGCAACCAGCCATAGATATTGCTATAGAAATAATAAAAAGTTTCGTTTTGCAGGGCATAGACGAGACAATGAACCAGTACAACAAATTAGGAAAGCAACACAAAAAATGAACAACACGGCACGAATAGATAAATGGCTATGGGCCGCTCGTATTTTCAAAACCCGTAGTATAGCTGCTTCAGCTTGCAAGAACGGTAGGGTAATGATTGGCGGAGTAAACGTTAAGCCATCGCATACCATCAAAGAAGGCGATGTTATAGATGTGAGAAAGCCACCTATCACATATTCTTTCAAGGTACTAAAGGCTATTGAGCAACGCGTGGGAGCCAAATTACTGCCAGGAATCTATGAGAATGTAACACGAAAAGACCAATACGAGCTATTAGAAATGAGCCGCATAAGTGGCTTTGTTGACCGTGCAAGAGGTACAGGACGTCCAACAAAAAAAGACCGGCGGCAAATAGATGCCTTCGTAGAACCGGCAATGTTCGGGTTTGATGACTATGATGACGACCAAGACAACGGCTTTGATTGGTCTGAATAATATCATAGTTCATCATATAACACCTCAAGGGCACAGCATGGAAAATTCCATTCTATGCCCTTTGTTGTTTTATCTTAGGTTATAAAAGGCTATCAGCGTCTTGGAGGAGGACCACCAAAACCACCAGGCCTACCTCCAAGACGTCCAGGAGGAGGACCACCGAAGCCTCTATCTCGATTACCTGGTCCCATATGTTGTCTTGCTTCCTTACCACCAAAGAGACTAAAGCGATAGGTTACATGAAGCATCGCGTAACTGTTGATGTTATTATATTCTGAGTCAGAACGCATCATTGCAGAAATACTCCGGCTAATATTACTTTGCTGATGAAGTATATCAAATAATTGTACCATAACACTCAGTTTATTACCTCTAAGGAAACTCTGGGAAATCTGGGCATTCCATATAAGTTCATTTGTGTTCATAGCTGCATCATTATATCCTCTGCGACTCTGGTTGCTAAGGTCTGAAGTCAGAGTCATGTTCCATGGCAATGTGATGTTAATACTTCCACCATAAGCATACTGCCATGTGTCAAGATTGGAGGTCTTCTGCAGTTGATTGCGTGAATGCTGATAATTAACCGAACCATTGAGTTCCAATTCCAACCAGCTATTGCGATAGCTTGCCGAAAGTCTTTCTCCCACTGTCATATTTTTGGTTACGTTCTTCTCTGAATCACTTCTGCGATCAAGACTCAAATAAGCTACATAGTGATTGTAACCAAGATTAGTAAATGTGTTTACGTTCCAGACACCTGCAGAGTCAATACTTGTATTGAACATAAATGCTCCACGAGCACTCCAATTGCCATTTATGTTTTCTGGTTGGGTAGTTCGTCCGCCCGTACGCTCGTCATAAGTAACCTTATTACTTATTGAATTGCGTATAGTCTGGAAATTAACAAAGGTCATTATTGACCTTTGATGCGACTGAATATAGTTATTGTAGAATAATCTAAAATTACTTGTAAAAGATGGTTTCAACCCAGGATTACCCTTAGATACATTGAGTGGGTCACTGTCATCGGTAATATCAAGCAGCTGCGATATGCTTGGCTGCGAAGTAGTACCACGATAATTAATACGCAGATTACTAACTTTACTGAATCGATAACGGAAATCAAAAGTCGGACTCCAATTAAAGACGGTGCGGGTTGTATCTACATGAACACCTTGATAGTCCTGAATATAATGAGAACGCTGTGGCTGAAGCATGACACCTGCATTGAGGCGGAACTTGTCGCGATTCATACGAAACATTAATTGAATATCTTGCGTCCAGTTCTGATACTTGGAATAACGACTCAAATCATCATCAAGATAAGACTCAAGTGGATTAGACAGCATTCCTATGTAGCTGCCCCAATCGCGATATTCTGGTGTAATTGAGCCAAAGAAGTTCTCGCCAAGATTGGAAAAGTCATAAGTTGAGCGATCACTCGTACTCTGACTATACTTGAATTGATAACTGAATTGCAGATAAGTCTTCAAGGCAATAGGCTCACTATACGTAGCCTGCAAAGAATAGCCCCATGTTTTTGAAGGAGCAAGATTATAGCGATTGGTCTGATAAGTGGAGTCCAAGCCCATCTGATTAAGTATCTGATAAAGGTGGACATCGCGCATTGAGAGGCTTTGAGATTTACTATCTTTCCAGTTTGCACTGGCACGGAGGGTCATATTACGTCCATTACTGTTAAGTTTGCGGTTTATTTGAAGTGAACCATCATAGCTTTTTGAATCCCCATAAGTTATCGAAGTGTTTCGATTAGTGTTAACCATAATGCTATCGGTTGACATCTGGGCTATAGCCTCATCGGACAAAGGATCGTCTGTTACATCGTACGGATCACTGTTGAAGCTTGCCGAATTTGCCATAGTAAGTCCATCAGATTTAGAGAGTTGAATACTAGGACGGAACATCACATTCGTCATAGAGTCGAGTTGCCACTCCAGTCGACCACGGAAGTCCCACGAATCACTGCGAGTGTACTTTTGTGAAAGCGAATTAGAAAAAGAACCTGTTGTTGACACGAAATTCTCTGTGGAATTCTTAGATCGCGTGTCACCATCAGAATGATTCCAACGCAATGAACCATCTATTTGGAGTTTGTCCTTCTGCTCATAATTGAAGTTTACGCCTGCCATTTTCTGCGCATTAAGTCCATTCATACCTCCAAACCAACCACGTCCGCCACCACCGCCAAAGCCACGATCGTTCACATTATTTGCATTGCCGAAACCCATTATGCGGAATTTGTCATTATAATAAGAAGCCATGAGTTTCTCCGAATAGCGTGAATGATTACCAACAGAAAGGTCAACATCACCAAAATAGCCTTTATTCATTCCTTTCTTAATACCAAAGTCGAGCACAGCATCTTCTTCCCCATCGTCTATACCAGACACTCTAGCCAAGTCACTTTGTTTATCGTAGGCCTTAACATTTTCTATAATTGAAGTGGGAAGGTTCTTCATGGCCGTTTTTGTATCGCCAGTCATGAACTCCTTTCCATCTACAAGAATCTTCTTTATCTGCTTCCCATTTACCGTAATGGTACCATCGTCACTCACTTCAGCTCCCGGAATCTTCTTAACAAGATCCTCTGCCACTGAGCCTTCAGGCAAGCGATAGGCCGAACTGTTATAAACAAAGGTATCTTCACGTAGCACCACCTTGGAAGCTTGTCCAGTAACGGTAGCTCCCTGCAACATAATGGCATCGGCATGCATGGATAACGACGGCATACTTACATCCTTTCCTTTAACCGCAACTTGCCGTGTAAGCAATTTGTAACCCACAGATGATATTTTCAGAATATAGCGTCCGTCACCAACATTCTTTACCTTGTAGTTTCCATACATATCGCTTATGGCTCCCACCACAAACGAAGAATCAAGCTTTAGCAGTTGAACCGTAGCTTCTGGCATGCCTTCGCCAGAATCACTATCGGTAATTTTGCCGCTTATTATATGCTGTGCAAATGCCAACGAGCCATTTAGCAAGAAGAGCAGTAATAGGAATTTTCTCATTATCGTGTTTTTTCTTGTTCTATTGTTTTTGACGGTACAAAGATAACTATGTTTAAGCAAATACAGACAACGTTTAGACAAAACGCCCGTTTTAAACTATAAAGAATGTTTTTAAATGAAGGTAACAAAGCTAAATTAACCCTTTTTAAATAAGACCTTAGTACATTTACGCCAAAAATGCTGCATTCTTGAAAACTGCAAACAAATTGTATGAATAACAACAACCTTAACAGCAAAGCACATACAGACCCAAAAAGAGTTAAAATATAATTGAAACTTATTATATTAATAGACAATTTGTTATTTTTGCGGATATAAATATTATAAACGCTGAGAGTTATGAAACAGAGGATTATCTTCGCTAACAAACTCGAAACCGACCTTACGCAGGCCATTTCGGAGTGTGAGCACGAAAGCATATTCGTACTTACCGACAGTACAACCATAAGTACTTGCTGGCCAAAAATATCAGGCTTTATGGCCCTCAAGAATGCTAAGATTATTACAATACCCAGTGGTGACACACATAAGAATACTGACTCGCTAATGAAAGTATGGCAAGAACTAAGCGACCAGAAAGCCACCCGTCACTCATTGATGATAAACCTGGGCGGAGGAATGGTTACTGACCTTGGCGGTTTTGCTGCCTCGACTTTTAAGCGGGGCATAGACTTCATCAATATTCCAACAACACTGTTGGCCATGGTTGATGCCAGCGTGGGTGGAAAGACAGGCATTAACTTCAATGGACTTAAGAATGAGGTCGGCGTTTTCAAAGAATCTAAGTTCGTTTTACTGGACACCACTTTCATCAGCACACTTGACGAAGCCAACATTCTGTCCGGTTACGCAGAGATGCTTAAGCATGGGCTGCTCGACACAGAGGCTCATTGGGCTGAACTTCTTAACTTTGACATTAAGTCTCCTGACTTTAACAAGCTGTCAACTATGCTGGAAAAGAACATTGCAGTAAAAGAACGAATTGTCAGTAGCGACCCCTTTGAAAATGGAATCCGAAAGGCCCTGAATTTGGGGCACACATTTGGCCACGCATTTGAAAGTTGGGCCGCTCGCCGTAAGCCAATACTTCATGGCTACGCTGTTGCTTTTGGTCTTGTAAGCGAGCTCCATCTGTCGTGCATATTAACAGGTTTTCCAACCGACAAAATGCGACAAACCGTAAGATTCATTCGAGACAACTATGGCACACTACCCATAACATGCGATGATTATGACAGTTTAATAGAACTGATGCGCCATGACAAGAAAAACACCTCAGACGAAATAAACTTTACTCTTCTTGGAAACATTGGCGACATAAGGATAAATCAGACAGCCACAGACGAGGAAATAAAAGAAGCACTAGACTTTTTACGTGAGGGGTAGTGCAAAAATAAGATATCAATAGATTAACTCGAACGGTTGGAATAACTGTTCAGCCTTTATTTACATTATATGTATACGCCCGTTCGATTGCATTTAAATCAGATTCTAAACCTGTCACATTAAGTTTCAGCAGGCATTACCGGCAGACACTGACAACAAATATAAAAGCACACTGACACATTTTGACCGAAGTCAAGAATTATTAATATATTCAAAAAACTCCGGCAAAACGTTTGCTGTGTACGTACACAAGTACTAATTTTGCAGCCGTAAACGTAAAGTAAGGATAAAAAGATTGTAAAACCGAGTCAGCAAGAGTGCCGGCTCACAAAGTTAGAAAGGTAAAACATTATGATGACAATTATTCTTTCAGTGGCAGTCGTTGTAGCATCAATAGCTATGGCAGTAAAAGTAAACAGCGACATAGCCGTGGGCAAATAAGGCCCAACTAAAGTAAGAAAAAAAACAAAAATTTGAGGGAAATACAAATCCGGCATCGCACTGTCTGTAACAATAATGCGATGCCGGATTATTTTTTGTCATTTTCAAAATACAATCAAACCGAATGTGTCAATAACACATCAGAAAGCCTCTCTGTACTTACTCTCATCCTTATCGTCAAGCATTGACAGATAAGAGTTGTAGCGACTTTCAGCTATATAGTGCTCTTCAACAGCTTTTCTTACCGCACAGCCAGGCTCATGGGTGTGGGTGCAGTCACTGAAACGGCAATGTTTGGCAAACCTAAATATCTCTCTGAAATAACTGGTTAGTTCTTCCCGCTCAATATCAAAGGTGCCAAAGCCCTTTATCCCCGGTGTATCAATGACTCGTCCCCCTGTAGGCAAGTCGAGCATCTCACTGAAAGTAGTGGTGTGCATGCCTGTATCGTGAGCATCACTTATTTCTCCTATACGTAAATGAGCCTCAGGCACAAGTTGGTTAATTATGGTTGACTTCCCCACTCCACTGTTACCACTCAGCAATGTTAGTTTGTCAGTAAGCAGAGGAGCCAACTTAGTGCGAACATCACTACCATCAGTGGCATTCGTTTCAACACAAATATAGCCTATATTCGCATAAAGAGCCTTCAGCATCTTCTCATAGTGTAGCTCATCGGCATTGAGGAGATCTGTCTTATTTATGACTATCACCACCGGCACACGGTAGGCTTCGGCCCCTGCAAGGAAGCGATCAATGAATGTTGTTGAAGTTTCCGGATGAGAAACCGTCACAACAAGCAAAGCCTGGTCTACATTTGCAGCCAGGATATGACTTTGCTTTGAAAGATTTGGCGACTTGCGAATGATGTAATTACGGCGATCATCGATGGCCGTAATAAAGGCCGTACCTTCCTGATTGGTATTTATCTCAACATAATCGCCCACAGCCACCGGATTTGTAGAACGAATTCCCTTCAGCCGGAAGTTGCCTTTAATCTTGCATTCTACAAGCTTTCCGCCGTCAGTTCTGACAGTATACCAGCTTCCTGTGCTTCTAACAACCTGTCCGTGTTGCATCAGACGGTCATTATTTCCTTCTGTTTGTTCTGCAGCAAGGTGTCTATTTCCTTGATATAACGGTCGTGAACTTTCTGCAACTGAGCCTCTGCATCTTTTTCGTTATCCTCAGAAAGACCGTCCTTAATAGCCTTTTTAAGTTTTTCTTTTATATCAGCTCTAACGTTGCGGACCTCCACTTTAGCCCTCTCACCTATCTTATTGCACTGCTTTACAAGTTCCTTGCGCCTCTGTTCAGTGGGCTGCGGAATTGTGAGCCTTACCACTTCACCGTTGTTTTCCGGCGTAATGCCCACGCTGGAATCCATAATACCCTTCTCTATAGCAGCAATAGCCTTGCGGTCCCATGGGCGTATGGCTATGGTGCGGGCATCCGGTACGCTGATAGTAGCCACCTGATTGAGTGGCACCATCTGCCCGTACGAGCTAACTCTTACTGCATCAAGGATTGCCACATTGGCACGGCCGGCACGTATTCGAGCCAGTTCGTCTTCAAGAAATTTAGCCGATTTTTTCATTCTGTCTTCGGCTGTTTTCAGTGTTTCTTTTACTTCTAACATATCAGTGGGTTTTAAATTGTTATTTTTTCGATACCACAAATTTAGGCAATATTTTTTGTTTCGGCAATTTTTGTTGCTTATTTTTCGCCTTTATTGCAATTTTTCCTCAACGGCATTGGTCAACTCCACAAACTGGGCAATTGACAATTGCTCCGGCCTTAGGGTCATCATGTCGGTTTGAAACAGCCCTGTGGCAGGCAACTGCCGGCCCAACAATTGTTTCAAACTAACCCTAAGCATCTTGCGCCGCTGATTGAACACTGTCTTGACCACCCTTTTGAAGAGTTGCGTATTGCATCCAAGATTGGTTACTTTATTACGTGTAAGCCTGATAACTGCACTCTTCACCTTTGGCGGTGGATTAAAAACGTTTTCGTCTACCGTAAAAAGATACTCCACATCATACCATGCCTGAATGAGGACAGAGAGTATACCGTAGGTTTTACTGCCCGGAGTGGCGGCCATACGCTGTGCCACTTCGCGCTGAATCATACCGGTACAGCAAGGTATAAGCTCCTTATAATCGAGCATTTTGAAGAATATCTGCGACGAAATATCGTAGGGATAATTGCCCGTAAGCACAAACTGGCGGCCACCAAACACCTGCGACAAGTCCATGCGCAAGAAGTCTTCGCCCAGTATATCACCTTGCATCATCTTGAATCTCTCCTTCAAGTAGGCCACAGACTCAGCGTCTATTTCCACCACTTTAAGCTCACGGCCCTTCGTAAGCAGATATTGCGTCAGCACTCCCATGCCCGGTCCCACCTCAAGGATAGGCATGTCTGGAGCTGCATCCACCGTATCAGCAATGCGACGAGCTATATCTAAATCGGTCAGAAAATGCTGACCTAAGTTCTTTTTGGGTCTGACTGATTTCATAAATATGATTTATTATGTTGCAAAGTTAGGAAAATTATTTTGCTTTCAGCATTTTTTACCTTAACTTTGCAAATAAATGGAATCGAGAAAGACCATCCAAACAATGCTGAAAATCGCCTTGCCGCTAGTGCTTGGCGGTGCTATACTGTATTGGATGTATCGAGGCTTCGATTTCAAAAGCCTTGAAAAGGTGGCTTTCAGCGATATGAACTGGACGTGGATGCTGCTTTCTCTGCCCTTCGGAATGCTGGCTCAGGCATTCAGAGGATGGCGATGGAAGCTGGCTCTTGACCCTATTGGTGAGCATACCCGCAACCGCGTGTCAGTTTACTCAATATTTGTTTCTTACGCTCTTAGCCTAATCATACCACGATCGGGCGAGTTTGCCAGATGCGGAGTGCTCAAACGGTACGACGGAGTGGGGTTTGCAAAAGCTCTTGGCACCGTAGTCACCGAGCGTGCAGTCGACACTATAATCATATTATTGATTACAGTAGGTACATTTCTCTCACAAATCAAGCTGATAGACTCATTCTTTGCCCGGACCGGCACACGCATAGGCGACATCATTAATGCCTTTACGCCTACGGGATGGCTAGTCTGCCTGATTTGCGCCATTGCGGCAATAACACTTATTGTGGTAGTGTTGAGGCAAATAAGTATATACGACAAGGTGGCCGATACGCTCCATGGCCTGATACAAGGAATTGTTTCGCTTCGCCATGTCAGCCATCCGTGGCTCTACCTTACTTACAGTCTTGCCATTTGGGTGTGCTATTTTCTGCACTTCTACCTCACTTTCTTCTGCTTTGGCTTCACTTCAGGACTCGGAATAATGTGCGCGCTGATGTGCTTCCTTGTGGGAAACATTGCCGTTCTTGTTCCTACTCCAAACGGAGCAGGTCCTTGGCATTTCGCGGTTAAGACAATGCTGGTGCTCAATGGCGTAGCCACTGCAAACGCACTATACTTCGCCTTGATAGTACACACTGTGCAAACGCTCTTCGTTATACTTCTCGGCGTATACGGATGGATGGCATTGGCGTTTACAAAAAGAATTATAAAAGATACCGACAAAACAAAACTGAAAACAAAATAATTTAATAATTAACATTAAGAACCTATGGGAGAGATCAAAAACCTTAAGCCGGAGGCTATCTTCCGCAACTTTGACGCGCTGACAAATGTGCCGCGTCCGTCTGGTCATTTAGAGAAAATACAGCAATTTCTTCTTGATTTTGCAAAGGGAAAAGGCGTAGAGGCCTTCAAAGACCCAGCAGGAAACATTGTTATGCGCAAGCCTGCCACCCCGGGTTTTGAGAATCGCAAGACCGTACTTTTGCAGGCCCACATGGACATGGTGCCACAAAAGACCCCCGAAAGCACCCACAACTTCGAGACCGACCCAATAGAAACATACATCGAGGATGGCTGGATTCATGCCCGTGGAACCACCCTCGGCTCTGACGATGGTATAGGCGTGGCTGCCATTATGGGCATAATGGAGGACAATAGCCTTAAACATGGGCCAATTGAAGCTCTCATAACCCGCGACGAAGAGACTGGTATGTATGGCGCAAACGACCTGCCCGAGGGTGAGCTTCATAGCGATATACTCATCAATCTTGACTCTGAGCTGTGGGGAAAGTTCGTTATCGGCTCGGCCGGTGGCATTGACATCACCGCCACTCTTGAATATAAAGAGGTGGAAAACGCCGAAGAGGCTGCCGTAAAGGTTACACTCAAGGGGCTGAGAGGCGGACATTCCGGCCTGGAAATCAATGAAGGCAGAGCCAATGCCAACAAAGAAATGGCCCGATTGGTGGCTAAAGCCATAGCCGAACTCGGCGCAAGGCTCGCATCATGGCACGGTGGCAACATGCGTAATGCCATACCTTTCAAGGCCGAAGTGGTACTGGCATTGCCAGCAAGCAAGGTAAACGAGCTTAAAGAAATGGTGGAAAAGCAACGTCAACTCATAGAAGACGAATACCACACAATAGAAAAAGGCGTGGAGTTCTTCGTTGAGGATGCTCCGAAGCCGGCAACTATAACCCCTGAAGAAATACAAGACAATCTCGTGGATGCCATCTTGGCCTGCCACAATGGTGTATTGCGCATGATTCCTACCTATCCTGACGTGGTCGAAACTTCGAGCAACCTTGCCATAATCGACATAGAAGGAGGTAAGGCTTCGTTCAAAATACTGGCTCGTTCAAGCAGAGAAGACATGAAAGAAGTTATATCCAACCAATTGCAGAGTTGCTTCAACATGGCCGGTATGAAGACAGAGTTCAGCGGAAGCTATGGAGGCTGGGACCCGAACCCCGACAGCGAGATTCTGAACCTGCTGAAACGCATCTACAAAGAGCAGAACGGCGAGGAGGCCACAGTGCAAGCCGATCACGCCGGACTTGAATGCTCAGTCATATTGAGCAAGTATCCCAACCTGGATGTAGTAAGTATGGGGCCCACTTTGCTCTCACCACACACTACCAGTGAGCGCTTCAAGATTGATACCGCACAGCCTTTCTGGAATTTGCTGACCAAGACGCTTGAGGAAATACCGGAAAAGAACTGACAAAAAGAACATTTGAAGGGTTGAAGAAATTGAAAATTATACTCAAAAGCCAAGTTTTCAATACTTCAACCCTTTAATCTTTCAATTATTTTTCATAACTTTGCACCCGCAAAGAACAAATATAATAATCACATGGACGACTATCACGCGGAAAACAACAGTTACATGCGTGAGGGATAGCACCGAGCTGAATCCCTCACGGAAGCCAACTTGCGTTTCCTAAAACACTGAGGAGATTTAGCAATGAGAAAATACTGGAACATCAGCGGTAACCTAACAGCCATCGAAGAGTGGCAACCCAATTGCTGGATTCAGGTTACCTGTCCTACAGAAGAGGACCAACAGGAACTCGAAACCAACTACAAGATTCCCGATTATTTCCTTTCCGACATCAGTGATGCCGACGAGCGTGCCCGCTATGAGTACGATGACGGATGGATGTTGATAATACTTCGTATTCCGTACGTGAAGGAAGTGAGGTCGCGTACGCCCTATACTACTGTGCCGCTCGGCATAATACACAAGCGCGACGTAACCATAACAGTGTGCAATTTTGAAACTAACATGATGATAGACTTCGTAAGCTATCAGCAGAAACGGGGCGTAGGATTCACCGATTACGTCGACATGATATTCCGTTTGTTCCTTTCCTCGGCCGTATGGTACTTGAAACGGCTTAAGCAAATCAATGCCATCGTGGAGAAAGCCAAGCGCAATCTGGACAAGGAGATAAACAATGAGAGCCTGATAGCGCTAAGCCGTCTGCAAGATTCGCTTACATACTTCATCACGTCAATACGTGGCAACGAGAACCTTTTGGCCAAACTGAAGTTCAAACTACAAATAGACGAGCTCGATGCCGACCTCATAGAGGACGTGAATATTGAGATGAGTCAGGCCAGAGAGACCACAAGCATCTACTCAGACATATTGGAATCAACGATGGACACATACTCAAGCATCATCAATAACAATATGAACACCACCATGCGTACGTTGACCTCAATCAGTTTGATGCTCATGTTCCCTACGCTCATATCAAGTTTGTTCGGCATGAACCTTATAAACGGCATGGAACAGTCGCACTTTGGATTCCTTATTGCACTTGCAATATCATTTGTTGTTACTGCCCTGAGCTGGTGGGTGTTGAGGCGCAAGAGGCTGATATAAGCGCCAAGGGGGCGCACTTGCAACCTTAAGACGCTTGGCTATCATAGCCACAATTATCCCATAAAGACTATATCCGGCCGTAAAAAAGCCGGATATAATTTGGAATCGAGTTTCTAATATTGTAACTTTGCATCACCTAAAGAAGATGGTTTTTTACTTCTTTTCCATGCGCAAGAAAAGAAGTAAAAACTTTACAATTACCATATAAAATAATTACGAGGCACATAACATTAAGTTACGACTATCTCGTAATGGCATTACGGCAGTCCCGTAATCTCATTACGAGACAGTCGTAATCACGTTACGGGGCTTCCGTAACGTGATTACGCAGGCACCACTCCCTTTACATTATTATATTAGCAGAAAACCGTGGATGGTTTGCCACCTTAAGTTATGCAAGCCATCCACGGTTTAAATATTTGTAATCGTCAACTAATCAGACAGATAAGAAGCTCACCTTAGTATCTTCTTACCATCGCGAATCACTATGCCGTGGAAGCGTTCGTCCACGACTTGCCCGCCAAGGTTGTACATTTTGCCTTTCAGTACAGGTTTACTGCCAGCATAACGGATGCCCGAAGTCTGCTCCGGCTCAATGAGCTTGAAGCGTCCCCAAAGCGAATCGGCCTTGTAATCGTTCACATACCGTGCCGGAACATAAAGGTAGCATGAAGTCTTATCGGTAGAAATAAACGGATTTTCCTTATATTTAGGAGGCGCAGCCTGCATGTGCAACTCCTTAAGTCCCCTTATCGACAGCGAGTTATAGCCAACAAAGTCGACCGAAGCCGGCAGAGTTATGCTCTCAGCACAGTTATTGGTGAAAGCCTCACGGGCCAAAGCGCACACCGTGTCAACCTTAGTGATGGCCTGAGCTATAGGGGCGGCAAAGGCTTGGGCACTATTTGACACGAGGGTAACGCGAACCGAGTCGATGCTGTTTCGCCTAAGCGAGCCGAAAGTAACAGAATAAGCCCGACCAGTCCACGTGGTTCCGTCGCTGCTGAGGTTTCCTGCATAGTTCTTCATCTTATGAATGCCGTCAAAGAAGAACTCAATCTTTTTGATGGCTCCTGATTGTGAAGCCAGCGTAAAATCGTAACCACGATATATTCTCAGCACTTTGTGGTCAGTTGTACCATCATTCCACATAAAATAAACAGCCGAGTTGGCCTCGTTTCCTTCAGTATCGAGCGCCACATGGCCACCATACTGGGCAAAATGAATATTAGACGAGGCAGAACCCTCATAGTAAACATGGTCGCTCTTTGTGAAATCGAGAGTGAAAACGGTGTCTGTCGGAACCGTATAAACTATGCCATCCTTTATCTCATACACACCATTGCCGGTCTTTCCACCGCTAAAGCTGATGGTATGCAGGCTTGACGAGTTAGCAAAACAACCCTCATCCATCCATTCTATAGATTGCGGCAGCTCAACAGAGGTAAGATTGCTGCAATCGGAGAAGGCCCGATGGCTCACTCCTGCTACAGGATAAGCCTTACCTGCTATGGTTACTGTGGCTGGAACCACAATATCGCCCTCATAAGAGAGGCTAAAGTCGTCGGAAAGTGGCCACACTATAGCCCTGCTTCCATCAAGAGCATAACGCAAACCACCTACAGTGTACTTTGTGGCAGGCTCAGTTGACGCCATCATGGCACACGAACATAAGAGCAAAAAGCTCAGAAGTAGATTTTTGTACATAATAAAACATTTAGGCACTTTAACCGTGCAATTAAACCTTTATAGTTAAAAAGAGAAGGTGGTCTGACTGTAACAGTAGGGTTAACTGCGATGGCTCTCACATCATTCACGCATCTCTCAAGCGAATGCAAAGTTACAAAAATCATTTGTTCATATAGCTTAAAATGTGCATTTTCAACGCAAAAACTGACAAAAATAGCATCTAAATGGCAAAAATCTCAAATAAAATTAGGTGCATAAATATTTTTTATTTAAGTTTGCAAGCGTTTAAACAACTTTTTGGAAACCCTGAATCACATAACCAACAGGAAATGATGAACTCTCAAGAAAACGCCCAGCAACTGGACAATGAAGAAGTAAAGGCTGTAAACAATGCCGAAACGGCAAGCGCCGAAGTGGAATCTGAGGAAAGCACAGAACCTAAAAAGGTGGAACAACCTGCAGAGGATGCTGCACCATCAGCACCAAACAGTGGGGCCGCCCCCGTGCAAGAACCCGCCAAAGATGATGCTCCTGCTGCCGCAACAAGCGATGCTGGCCAGACTGAAGTAAGCAAAAAAGCTGATGCCGATGCTGAAAAAGCAGCCACGACAGAGGTCAACGAAGGTGAGAAAGACGAGCCGAAGGAAGCCGAAAAAGCCGAAGACAAAACAAAGAAAATCTATAACAGCAAGCTGGAAGTGCTCGAACGCATAAAGGAAATTGCCCATGGCGACGAAGCTCCTGACCGCGCTGAGGTGGACCACTTGAAAGCTTCATACTACCGTTTGAACTCTGCCGAGCGCGAAGCTCAGCAAAAAGCCTACTTGGAAGCTGGAGGTGACCCTGAGAAATACCAGATTACTCCCGACGAAACCGAAGAGGAATTCAAGGCAGAGATGGGCATAATCAAGGAGAAAAGATCAAAACTGTTTCTTGAACAGGAAGCTGAAAAGCAGGAAAACCTGAAAAAGAAGCTCGATATTATAGAGAAAATAAAGGCCATGTCGACCTCTCCCGACGAGGCTAACAAGAACTATAACGCCTTCAAAGAGCTGCAACAGCAATGGCGTGATATAAAAGGAGTACCACCAGAGAAAGCTAATGAACTCTGGCGCAACTACCAGCTCTACGTGGAACAATTCTACGACCAGCTGAACCTTAACAGAGAGGCTCGTGAATATGACTTCAAGAAGAACCTTGAGGCCAAAACCGCACTCTGCGAGGCAGCAGAGAAGCTTGCCGACGAGCCTGATGTAATCAGCGCTTTCCATCAGTTGCAAGACTTACATCAGCGCTATCGTGAGATAGGTCCGGTGGCAAAAGACTTGCGTGAGCAGGTTTGGGCCCGCTTTAAGGCTGCAAGCACTGTGATAAACAAGCGTCATCAGGAGCACTTTGAGAAGCTTCGCGCCCAGGAAGAGGACAACTTGAAGCGCAAGACAGAGCTCTGCGAAAAGGTAGAGGCTATAGCAAAGGAAGACAACAAGAACAGTAGCGATTGGGAAAAGCACTCCAAAGAGATTATCGCAATACAGGCAGAGTGGAAGAAAATTGGCTTTGCGCCGCAGAAGATGAACGTTAAAATCTTCGAGAGATTCCGTGCCGCATGTGACGACTTCTTTGGTCGCAAGAGTGAATACTTAAAACAACTGAGAGAGAAGTTTACTGAAAACGCAAAGAAAAAGCGCGCTCTGCTTGAACAAGCACAAGCTTTGACCGACTCTACCGACTGGAAAGTCACAGCCGATAAGCTTATTGACCTGCAGAAGCAATGGAAAACTATCGGCATGGTGCCTCATAAGCTCGGCGATCAGTTATGGAACGACTTCCAGACTGCCTGCAATCACTTCTTCGACGCACGCAATGCTGCTCATGCCGGAACCCGTAACGAAGAGCGCGACAACCTGAGCAAGAAGCGCAAAGTTATAGAAGCTCTTAAAGCTTTGGCCGAAAACGGAGCCGACAATCTGCAACAGGAAGTTCAGAAACTATCGGATGAGTTTAACAGTATTGGCCATGTGCCATTCAAGGAGAAAGATAAGGTCTACGACGAATACCACGCAGTGCTCGACAAAATATATAATGACCTGCACGTTAGCGTTGTAAACCGTAGGTTAGACAACTTCAAGAACAACTTGAAAAATGTGGCTAGCCGTGGTGCCGATGCTATAGACAACGAGCGAAGCCGCCTAATGAGACGCTACGAGCAGTTGAAAGGCGAGATTAGTACATACGAGAACAACCTTGGATTCCTCAATGCAAGCAGCAAGAAAGGCAACAGCCTGATAGAAGAAATGAACCGCAAGGTGCAAAAACTCAAGGATGAATTGGAGTTGGTGCGGCAGAAAATCAAAGCCATAGACTCACAAGATCAGACTCAATGATATTACTTAACGGAGCAATAGCTCTGTTCAAACAATAAGAATCCGCCTTTGGAAGCAACTTTTAATGGTTGATCAAAGGCGGATTTGTTTTGCTCCAGTTCTTATTAATTAATGTAACGCACATCAATATGCCCCACTTTAAGACACAATAATGATGTAACTAACCGCTTAAAAACCAAATATAACAAAGACTTAATGCCTATCAGCCGTTACAAACAGACAAAAGCATTTATGTAAAGCATGTGTTTAAGTCGTCTCTTATTATGGTTTCAGGAAGCTAAAGCAATGGTTTGCGTTCGCTAATCTTCAAGTTTCAAGAAGGCTTTAGGCAGATAACGTACTATGTCGCCGGCCACAAGACTTTCCTTCCCTACTTCTTTGGCAGCCAAATCGCCAGCCAAGCCATGCAGATACATACCCAACTTGCATGCATCGGCATTGCCATATCCGCGTGCAAGCAATCCTGTTATTATACCGGTAAGCACATCACCGCTGCCGGCTGTGGCCATTCCGCTATTACCTGTTGTGTTAAATACGACATGACTATCTGGTAAACACAGTGCACTATAGTGTCCCTTCAGTATGATATAGGCTCCAAGACGCTCTGCAAGCTCTGAAGCTCTCATCAATCGCTCATAGTCTCCCAAGCATTGCATGCCTGAAAATCTGTCAAATTCCTTAGGATGAGGCGTCAATATAATACCTTTAGGCAGTTGCATGGTCCATGCTCTGTGGTTGGCAATTATGTTAAGGGCATCTGCATCAGCCACAATCGGACATTGAGTACGCCTCAACTGAGATATGAGAGCAATAGAAGTAACCTCTGCTGTGCCCAACCCCGGACCTATACCGAGGGCATCAAACTCCTCAGTATCTACAGCCTCAGAGAAGTTTCCTTCCTCATGATCCATCTGCAACACAGCCTCCGGCACACTAATCTGCATCACATCATAGTTGCGACGTGGTGTATGTACAGTTACTTTGCCCACTCCCGACCTCAAACAAGCACGGGTTGCAAGCACCGAAGCACCCGACATACCGTAGCTTCCAGCTATAAGCAGAGCGTTGCCCATACTCCCTTTGTTAACAAAATCATTGCGGGGACGAAGCAAAGACTTCACCTCTTGCTCTTCAATCATGCTGAACCGAGTCTCGGTCTGTGCAATATAGTCAGTCGAGAGCCCTATATCAAGCACCTTCAAGCGACCTATAAACTCCTGACAATCGGCAAAAAGAAAGGATAATTTACGTGTTTGCAAGGTCAAAGTAAGGTCGGCCCGAATGATATTTTGCTTTACATTATATGAATTATCCTCTGTCATCAGCCCCGAAGGGAGGTCTATGCTGACAACTTTGCAGTCGCACTGATTGATATAACGCACAAGAGAGGCAAAGCCTCCTGATAAAGGCTTGTTTATTCCAGAGCCAAACAAGCCATCAATAACAAGCGTCCCGGAAGGTAAAGCCGGCGGATCGAACTCCACGTTCACCTCCGTGAAGCTCTTTTTCTTGCTGCAATCTATAAACGATTGGCGATTAGCAGCACACTCTGGCGACAACTTGTTCTTAATGTTGAACAAGTATGCATCTACCTGATAGCCCTTTTCTGCAAGCATTCTTCCCACAGCCAGCGCATCGCCTCCATTGTTTCCCGGTCCGGAAAAGAGAACTACAGGTGTGGTAGCATCCCATTCCTGCATAATAGCTATGGTAATAGCCTTTGCTGCACGCTCCATCAGGTCGAGAGAGGCCACAGGTTCGTGCTCAATAGTATATTTGTCTAACTCGTGTATTTGAGTACCAGTAAATATCTTCATCTTAATTGCAAAAATACAAAATTAATACCAATTGCTATTATCCGTTTGCTTTATTTTTAGTAATTTTGTAGCAAAATCAAAAAATCAGTGCCATGAGCGTAGTCAAAATCAAGGACAAGACGTTCCGGACATTCATAACAGAGTCTGAAATTCTTGAAAAGGTAAAGTCAGTAGCCAATAAACTGAACCACGATATGGACGGCAAGAACCCAATTTTTCTTGCTGTGCTCAATGGTTCCTTTATTTTCGCCGCCGATTTGATAAGGAATATAACCATACCTTGCGAGATCAGCTTCGTGAAACTGGCTTCTTACGAGGGCGATACCACTACCGGCAAGGTGAAAAAGGTTATCGGTTTGAACACAGATATTAAGGACAGGGACGTGGTTATCGTGGAAGACATTGTCGATACAGGCACAACCATGAAGAATATGCTGGCCGAACTGGAGGTGCAAAAGCCTAAATCAGTACACATTTGCACACTACTCGTAAAGCCGGACAAACTTAAGGAGGCCATCAATATAGAGTATCCGGCCATGAAAATACCAAATGACTTCATCGTGGGTTACGGACTCGATTATGACCAACAAGGCAGAAACCTAAAAGATATCTACGTTGTGGATGATAATACGCAACAAGATTAACACGAAAAAACATAAGAACATGAAGAACATTGTTATTTTTGGAGCACCTGGAGCCGGCAAAGGCACCCAGAGCGAAAAGATGATAAAGCACTACGGACTTGGCCATATAAGCACAGGAGACGTGCTTCGCAACGAAATCAAAAACGGTACCGAGCTTGGCAAAACAGCCAAAGGCTATATTGATAATGGCCAATTGATACCCGACGATCTAATGGTCGACATTCTCGCAAGCGTCTATGATTCTTTCGGAACAGACCATCCGGGTGTAATTTTTGATGGTTTCCCACGCACCATTGCTCAGGCTGAGGCTCTGAAGAAGATGCTTGCAAAGCGTGGTCACGACATTGCCGCCATGATAGAGCTGCACGTTCCGGAACCAGAACTTATGGACCGACTCGTAAAGCGCGGTAAAGAGAGCGGCCGGAGCGACGACAACGAGGAAACAATAAAGAAGCGCCTTGACGTTTATCATAAGCAAACTGAGCCACTGAGTGACTGGTATCGCAACGAAGGGCTCAACCATGTAGTAGACGGTTTGGGTACTGTCGATGAGATATTCAGCCGTATTTGCCAAGTAATTGACAACCTTTAAACCGAATGCCAGAGTCCAATTTCGTTGACTATGTGAAGATACTTTGCCGCTCTGGTAAGGGCGGCAAAGGCTCAATGCACCTTAAACACATCAAGTATCAGCCCAACGGAGGTCCCGATGGTGGTGATGGAGGTAATGGAGGCAGCGTTTATCTGCGCGGCAACCATAACTATTGGACCCTACTCCACTTAAAATACCAGCGCCATGTATTTGCTGAGCACGGCGGAAATGGCGGTCGCGACAAGTGCCACGGCACCAACGGCAAGGACGTATATATTGATGTGCCATGTGGAACCGTTGTATATAACGCCGAAACAGGTAAATACATCTGCGATGTTTCCTATGACGGACAGACGGTATTATTGCTAAAAGGCGGCCGAGGAGGCTTAGGCAACTTTCAATTCCGCACTTCCACCAATCAGGCTCCACGCTTTGCGCAGCCCGGAGAGCCAATGCAGGAAATGACTGTAATACTTGAGCTGAAGCTTTTGGCAGATGTCGGCCTCGTGGGATTCCCCAATGCCGGCAAGTCCACACTGCTTTCAGCCCTCTCTAGCGCAAAACCGAAAATTGCCAACTATCCTTTCACCACCATGGAGCCATCACTCGGCATCGTAAGTTACCACGACCACAAGAGCTTTGTTATGGCAGACATTCCCGGTATCATTGAGGGTGCAAGCGAGGGTAAAGGACTTGGACTGCGATTCCTACGCCACATAGAGCGCAACTCATTACTACTGTTCATGGTTCCAGGCGATACCGACGACATAAAGCATGAATACGATGTGTTGCTAAACGAATTACGGCAATTCAATCCGGAGCTTCTCGACAAAAAACGCGTATTGGCCATAACCAAAAGTGACCTTCTCGACGATGAGCTCATAAACATGTTGCGCGACACTTTGCCTACCGACGTGCCTTCGGTATTTATCTCTGCCGTTACCGGAAAGGGGTTAAATGAGCTTAAAGACATACTTTGGAGCGAGCTAAACTCGGAAAGCAACAAGCTGCAAGAAATAACTTCTAACGATACTCTCGTTCATCGCGACAAGGACATAAGCCGGTTCCAACAGGAAATGAAGGCCGAAGGAGAAGACGAGGACATAAACCTCAGCGACGAAGAACAGCACGAAGAACTTGAGGACTTTGAGTATATTGACGATGATGAGGAATGACCCGCGGGTCATTCCTTAACTTTTCATGAAACCCAAACTATTAGAATACAATTTTGGCCATGGCATAAGAGCTTTCAGTACAACACGCCATGGCGGAGTTAGTAAGGGCCTTTTCGGCCAGTTCAACATCAATCCTTATTGTGGAGATGAACTTAACAATATTGCCACAAACAGCCAATTACTTGCAAAAGAACTTGGTATAGACACGAAAAGCATAATCCTGCCTCACCAAGTGCATAAAACTAACTGCCAGATAATTACGCCAGAATTCCTCACTTTGGATGATAAGGACAGGAAAAACTGCTTAGAAGCCACCGACGCACTTATAACAAACGTAAGAGGAATATGCATTGGCGTGTCCACTGCCGACTGCATTCCCATCCTACTCTACGACGAAAGCAATCAGGTTACGGCTGCAATACACGCCGGTTGGCGTGGCACTGTGGCCAGGATAGTTAAAAAGGCATTGCTGACCATGGAAGAAGAGTTTGGTACAAAGCCAGAAAATATCAAAGCTGTGATAGGTCCGGGCATCTCACTTCAGAATTTTGAAGTGGGCGAAGAAGTGTATTTGCAATTTGCCGAAGCTGGTTTCGATATGAAAAAAATTGCCAGCAAATATGCCAAATGGCACATAGACCTCCCCCTAATCAATAAAACCATACTAACAGACTGCGGTGTCAGCCCCAAAAACATTACGCTTTCGGGCATCTGCACCTACAGTCATGTTGATGATTTCTTCTCAGCCCGTCGCCTTGGAACGGCTTCAGGGCGTATCTATACCGGAATAATAATGTAGTGCTTAAGGCTTCCTGTGCCTGTTGGCCCGCTGCTGTCGGTACTTAGCCTTTTGCTTAGCCGAGCCCGAACCATGGGCACCGGTAATGTATTTCTTCTTCTTTGCCTTGGTCTTCACCTTGCCGGCATTGCCAGAATCACCTTTAGGGGCACCCTTAAATACTATTCCGTTTTGGATTATATCGTCAATATCGCTCATTCGGGCTACATCAATGATGGAACAAACGTACGTGAGTGAAGGCCATTGCTATGCCGTATTTGTCGCAAGTTTCAATGACATTATCGTCGCGTATGCTGCCTCCGGCCTGTGCTATGTACTCCACTCCGCTCTTGTGGGCACGCTCTATGTTGTCGCCAAAGGGGAAGAAAGCGTCAGAACCAAGTGCCACACCCGTGTTCTTGCTTATCCATGCCTTGCGCTCCTCACGTGTAAGCTCGGCCGGACGCTCAGTAAAGAACTGCTGCCAAGCACCATCGCGCAGTACGTCATCGCACTCATCGCCTATGTAAAGGTTAATAGCGTTGTCACGATCTGCCCTGTGTATCTTCTCCTTGAATGGCAAAGCCATCACCTTTGGGCACTGTCTTAACCACCATTCATCTGCCTTCTGACCGGCAAGGCGCGTGCAGTGGATTCTGCTTTGCTGGCCTGCACCTATTCCAATTGCCTGTCCGTCCTTCACATAGCACACACTGTTCGACTGCGTATACTTCAGAGTGATAAGCGAAATTATCAGGTCGCGCTTAGCTTCTGGTGTGAAAGTCTTGTTCTTTGTTGGAATATCGTCGAAGAGAGCCGGATCGTCAAGTCTCACGTTGTTGCGTCCTTGCTCAAAAGTGATGCCGAAAACTTGCTTGTGCTCTATTGGATTGGGCACGTAATCAGGGTCTATCTTAATCACGTTATACGTGCCACGACGCTTCGACTTTAATATTTCGAGAGCCTCTGGAGTATAATCAGGAGCTATAACACCATCGCTCACTTCACGCTTTATCAGCTTTGCTGTGGCCTCATCACATGTATCGCTCAGCGCGCAGAAATCTCCGTAAGAGCACATGCGGTCAGCTCCACGGGCGCGGGCATAGGCTGAAGCCAGCGGAGTCAGCTCGAAATCGATGTCGTCAACAAAATAAATCTTCTTCAAAGTGTCGCTCAGTGGCAACCCTATGGCTGCTCCGGCAGGACTAACATGCTTGAACGAGGCTGCGGCAGGCACGCCTGTGGCCTGCTTTAGCTCTTTAACGAGTTGCCAAGCGTTAAGTGCGTCAAGGAAATTGATGTAACCCGGACGGCCGTTAAGGACCTCTACCGGCAGCTCACCGCCGTTATCCATATATATTCTGGCCGGTTTCTGGTTCGGGTTGCAGCCATACTTAAGCTGAATCTCTTTCATTTTATTTCTCTTTTTGAATTCCACGGCAAAGTTAACAAATTAATTCGACTTACAGGAATATGGCAGTACGCTTTTTGAACAAATATGATTACCTTTGCAGTATGAAACCAATAATACGCAAAGCAACAACTGCCGACATTCACAACATACAACACATTGCCGGAATAACTTTCCCCCTGACTTACAATGACATAATAACGCCGGCACAGACCGACTACATGATGAAGATGATGTACTCCAAAGAGAGTCTCACAAAACAAATGACAGAAGACGGACACACTTATTTGATAGCCTCAATAGGAGATGAAGACGCTGGCTATGTGTCGGTTCAGCCTCTTGAAAACGATGTGTTTGAATTGCAAAAGATTTATGTGCTGCCTAAATATCAAAGCCAACACCTTGGAGGATTGCTCTTCGACAGCGCTGTGGAACTGATAAAGCAAATGCATCCTGCTCCTTGCAGAATGGAGCTGCACGTAAATCGCTACAACAATGCACGGGCTTTCTATGAGCATAAAGGCATGAAGATATTGCGACAGGGCGACTACGACATAGGCGAGGGATACTTCATGAACGACTATATCATGGGAATGGACATCTGAAATAAGCTTTCTTGGGCTCACTCCTCATCGCTCCAAGAGCCATGAGGACGTGCCAATGCCTCGCCGCCACCAAACGATCCCTCGCCGGGATCTATAGCTTGCCCCTCTCCACCACCTTCTTGCGGCTTCAGAACGTATGGGTCTGAGCCTGCAAGAATACTGGGTTCCGGCATCTTATATACTGCTATTGTTGGGGCAATGTATTGCTTTCTCATTTTCTTACCATCTTTTTGCCGTCCACAATCACTATTCCCTTATAGTCGTTGCCTACTTCCTGACCCAAGATATTGTAGGTTTTACCGTCAGAACGTACAGCATTCGGGCTTATATGTGATATACCTGTGGTCTCGTCGAAAGGTAAAAACTTAGACGAAGCACCCGATTCTATCAACAGATAGCATTTTCCTTTGGCCAGTGTGGTACCGGGGGTGGCCGGCACAAAGCCCACTCCGGTGCTCTTTTTCACCAGTATCCACATGTTGTCAGTGCAAGTCATATTCGCAGTAGCTACCTTAAGGTCATTGTCTGTTACTGCTTTTGGCGCCGATTCCAGCGTTGGGAAACCGTAAAGTCCTCCCTCTCCCTTCAGCACCACAGGTGTATTGGCCGGCACTTTGCCCACTTTGGTCAGCACTATCATCTTCTTTTCGCTGTCATATTTAGCCTTATAGGCCACGAGTCCATAAGTTTTAGTGTAGTCTACAGCTTTATCGCAACAGTAAGTGGCATATCCTGCCGAGCTGATTGTAGTTGTATTGGGGTACTTATCTAAGGTTACTTCTATCTTAGAACAAATAACGGTAGGATTAATTTTTACAAAAAATAGAACATTATTATTATTTCCTTTATTTGACCAAGTTAATTTCTTATCATCATTTTTGCTTCTTGTAACACTTCCATAAGAATGTGTTGAATTTTGAAGGCCATAAGGAGAACCGGAGACACGTCCTGTTTTGACACAATAAAAAACAATTTTATTGAGAGTACCAATAGAAGAAGATACTTCAATAATTGTCGGTTTCTTTAAAGGACCCTCATAAAAGCGATATTCTTCTGTAGTATTGAACGCAGCATCGGTACAAACTATTCTAACACCTCCTTTACTTATAGTATCAGGAATATTTTTAGCCTCGGTGACCTTACCCTTATCCGTTGGTGTTGCAGCATCAAATGTAATAATCGTACTTTCTTCCTGCGCACAAAGATCCACAGACAACATTAATATCGCCAATAATAGAAGTTTCTTTAATTTCATATGTTAGATTGTTTTTTACTTTCTCCTAAAAGATATCACAAAAGTAGTATTATTAACATTTATATGCAAGCT
>CAZUWO010000025.1:0-21847 GCA_964623995.1 uncultured Prevotella sp.
ATGGGCGTAACCACAGACTCTACACGTTGCCGGAGACGGGCATTTCCATTATGCACGTAATCCCGTCGGTGCGCAACAAGGTGAACACAACAGATCTTAACGGTCCGTCAGCACAGCCTTTCTGGGCCAAGAACGAAGGCTTCAAGGCCGCATTCCGATTGACAGTGGAATGACATACGTGCACAATTGATATAATATAAAAGGGCTTTACCTTAGGCATGTTGCTCTAAGGTAGAGCCCTTTATTGTTAACCTATAATACTCACACAATGAAAAAGCTCTCAGTTATTATACTCATATCTTTACTTTTGCTGCTGGCCCAGGTGGCCCCAGCACAGCGCATAGATATTCGTATGGCCTCAAAGAAACCATCCGACCGTGAGACTTATGCTGCAGGAAGACTGCAACAGAAGCTCAGTGCCTTTGGTTTCAACGGGCAGAAGAGCAAGAAGAAGGTTACCATAACTCTCGGCCTTGCCACCGATACCACCGGCCTCCGCCCAGAAGGGTTCCGTATTAGCCGTAAAGGGCAGAAAATACTGATAGAGGGCCGCGACGGTTCTGGCGTTATTTATGGCTGTGACGAGTTGGCCGACTATGCCCGAATTAACGGCAATCTTGACATAACCGACCGCACGCAGAACCCGGAAATGAAGCTGAGAGGAGGCTGTATAGGTCAGCAGAAGACCCATATCCTGCCCGGACGTCACGTCTACGAGTACCCAATTACGCCCGAACTATTCCCTTGGTTCTACGATAAGCAGCTGTGGGTGCGCTATCTCGACATGCTCGCTGACGACCGTATGAACTCCGTTTATCTTTGGAGCGGCCATCCCTTTGCCTCACTTGTCAGGCTTAAGGATTATCCTTTTGCAGTAGAAGTTGATTCGGCCACGTTCAAAAAGAATGAGGAAATGTATTCGTTTCTTACCACCGAAGCCTCACGTCGTGGCATTTACGTCATTCAATTGTTCTATAACATTCTCGTCAGTAAGCCTTTTGCCGAGCACTATGGCATAAAAACACAGGACCGTAACCGTCCTATCACACCACTGTTAAGCGATTACACACGCAAGTCCATAGCCGCTTTTGTGGAGAAATATCCCAATGTAGGACTCCTTGTATGCCTTGGCGAAGCCATGAACACCTATGATGACGACGTGAAATGGATGACAGAGACCATCATTCCGGGGGTAAAAGATGGTCTTAAGGCCTCAGGACGCACTGATGAGCCCCCCTTGCTCTTGCGGGCCCATGATACCGACCCCAAGGCAGTGATGGAAGCGTCGCTCCCTCTATATAAGAATCTATACACGATGCACAAATATACCGGCGAGAGTCTTACAACTTATCAGCCTCAAGGACCATGGGCCGAGAAGCACAGATACCTTGCTTCGCTCGGCACCGCGCACATAGAGAACGTGCATATACTTGCCAACTTGGAGCCGTGGCGATGGAGTTCGCCCCGATTTGTATATAAAACGGTAAACGCCATGCACAATATCCACCATGCCAATGCCCTCCACCTCTTCCCGCAGGCATCGTATTGGGACTGGCCTTACAGTGCCGACAAGTTGCCGAATGGCCGTCGTGAGCTGCAGATAGACCGTGATTGGATGTGGTATGCTACATGGGGGCGCTATGCATGGAACTGTCATCGCGACTCTGTTACAGAGAGAACGTTTTGGGAAGATACGCTTTCGCGTAAGTATGGCACAGGTCGCGACGTGGCTTCAGGCATTATCACGGCTTACGATGAGAGCGGCGAGATTGCGCCAAAGCTGCTTCGGCGCTTCGGAATCACTGAAGGCAACCGCCAGACCCTGCTTCTCGGCATGAAGTGCAGCCAGCTTGTAAATCCGTACAAGTACACAGTGTACCCTGGATTCTATGAAAGCTGTGGCCCTACCGGCGAGAAACTCATTGAGTATGTGGAGAAAGAATGGAAGCATCAGCCCCATGTGGGCGAGCTTCCGCTCGATATCGTGGCCCAGACCGAGGCCCATGGCGCCCGTGCAGTGGCAGCAATAGATGCTGTTGAGCCCTATGTCACCACACAGAAGGATGAGTTTCTGAGGCTGAAGAACGACATGCACTGCTATAATGAGTTTGCTTTGAGCTTTGGATGGAAAGTGAAGGCATGCCAGCATGTGCTCAACTACAAGTGGGGCAAGAACATAGCAGAGCTCGATACCGCCGTGGTGCTGCTAGAAAAGGGGCTTGACCACTACCGCAAACTGGTTAATCTGACCAAGGATACCTATCTCTATGCCAACAGCATGCAGACTCATCAGCGCCGCATACCTATAGGTGGCGATGGCGGTAAGTACATACACTGGGCAGAAATGCTGCCCGTATACGAACAGGAAACTGAGGCTTTGAAGCGCAATATTGCCATGCTGCGCGGCCAGAAAGCCGAAAAGGCCGTAAAGATAAACCCACTTGGCAAGGCGAAGGTGGAACTTCCGGCCGACGTTAAGACCGTTAAACTGACCAAAGGTGCCCGGCTTTTTGCCGATATGGACAGCACAGTAACGGCCATAGCACCTGAACTTGAGGGCCAAACGGCCTTATGCCTGAGCAGTAAGGGCCAGAGAGATGAGGGCACAAGGCTCACTTTCAGCTGCAAAACACCTGTAAACATACTCGTGGGTTACTTCCGCGACGACCAGACCAAGTATGCAAAGGCTCCCAAACTCGAAACCGACGCCTCGGCAAATGACTATGGCCAGGCCGAGCCGGTGCTAACTTCGGCCATCAATATTGACGGAATGCCGCAGGTAAACGTGCACCAATACAGTTTCAATGCAGGCAGTCACACGCTTCTTTTGCCTAAAGGTATGCTCTTGGTGGTGGGCTTTACGTCGCAGAAATGTACGCCACGAGAGGTGGCTCTTGCCGGAACCGACAAGGCTATTGACTGGCTTTTCTACTAAAAGACAATAAAATCA
The DNA here is from genome assembly GCA_964623995.1 of uncultured Prevotella sp. Lineage (GTDB taxonomy): Bacteria > Bacteroidota > Bacteroidia > Bacteroidales > Bacteroidaceae > Prevotella. The sequence goes on from CAZUWO010000025.1 coordinate 2,951, forward strand.
GAATGCGGTGGGCAGTGCGTTGCGTGTTGGTAGCGTACTGCCCACTGTCTTTTTCTGCCACCTGTTTCCAACCGCCGTTTTGCCATGAAAAGTACGTTTTGTAGTCGTAATTTTGTTACGGCAGCCCCGTAATTGGATTACGGAACTTCCGTAACGACGTTACGGCACTTTCGTAACAGGATTACGGGGCTTTCGTAATCGGATTACGGCACTTCCGTAATCACTTTACGGCCATCATATTGCTTTCTTTTATGTTTTTATATGGTTTTACTTGTATTCGGGTGGGCCTATCGGTGAGAAAAGTTCCGGCTTGTAAATGCGCTGAAAGTTGAATATGATTTAATAAATGGCTACCATCATTTGAATAAGAAATTACGGCCACATTCAGCTATATTTTCATCTGATTTTTAGTTCATATAATTTTTGTTTGTCAGGAAATAAGCGTTAACTTTGCAACCATGGCCATGCCGCAGAGACTGAGTTCTGACGGAAAGGCTACAATAATTACCAACCAATAAAAACCTATTTACCTTATGAACAACGAACAACTGGCTATGAATGCCAACATACTAATTGACCAGCTGGGCAAGGACCCTGCCGAATTTACCCGTGACGACATTATAAACTTTGTTGAGAAGAACCGGGTTCGCCTTGTAAACTTCATGTATCCCGGTGGCGACGGCCGTGTGAAAACGCTCAATTTCGTGCTCAGCGACATTGACTATCTGCGCCAAATACTCACTTGCGGCGAGCGCGTTGACGGTTCAAGCCTTTTCGCTTTCATTGATGCGGCCAACAGCGACCTGTACGTTCTGCCTCGCTATTCAACGGCTTTCATGGATCCTTTTGCCGAAGAGCCCACGCTTTGCTTGCTTTGCTCGTTCTATAACCGCAATGGCGAGCCGCTCGCATCATCGCCAGAGCAAACCCTTCGCAAGGCTGTTGAGTCGTTCAACCGCCACACCGGCATGGACTTTGAAGCTATGGGCGAGCTTGAATACTACGTGATCAAGCAGGCCGACAACGAATTTCCCGCCCGCGATCAGCATGCTTATCACGAAAGTGCACCTTATGCCAAGATGGGAGGGTTCCGCCAGAAGTGCATGAAATATATTGCCCAGTGTGGCGGACACATCAAATACGGTCATACAGAGGTGGGCAAATTCGAGTTCAAGGGCATGCTTTACGAGCAGAACGAGATAGAGTTCCTGCCCGTAAATGCCCTCCGTGCGGCCGACGAACTGATGATAGCCAAGTGGGTTATACGCAATTTGGCATGGCGGGAGGGGCTCAATGTGACCTTCGCACCTAAGATAACAACAGGCAATGCCGGCAGTGGGCTGCACATACACATGCGACTCACGCGCGACGGACATAATGCTTTGCTCACCGATGGCAAGTTTAATGATACTGCTCGCACTGCTATCGCGGGCTTGATGGATCTTGCTCCGAGCCTGACGGCATTCGGAAACAAGATTCCTACCAGTTATTTCCGCCTCGTACCCCACCAGGAAGCGCCCACAAATGTGTGTTGGGGTATGTCTAACAGGTCGGCTTTGGTGCGTGTTCCACTTGGTTGGACGTCGGGAAAGGACATGGGCAAGAAGGCCAATCCGCTGGAACGGGAGGTGCCTTTGGCCGACAGAGGCAGCGACAAGCAAACCTTTGAGATACGTTCAGGCGATGGTTCGGCCGATGTTTACCAGTATATTGCGGCGCTGTGTGTGGCTTGCCGGCATGGATTCGAGATGCCAAACGCACTCGATGTGGCCAAGTCAACGTTTGTGGATGGCGACATCAACGATCCCGCTCATGCCAAAAGGCTGGCCCAACTGCGCCACTTGCCCGACAGTTGTGCAGCATCGGCCGACTGCCTGGAACAGCAACGTGCGGCCTATGAGGCCGAAGGCATATTCTCGAGTGATATGATTGACGCCATAATAGAGCACCTGCGCTCGTACAAGGACAGCACTTTGCGCCACGATACTGAAGGCGACCGCGAGCGCACGGAGCAGCTTGTGGCCCGTTATTTCCATTGTGGATGAGCTCGAAACAGTCTGTACTGTAAGGTGAAAAAGCAAGTGGGGCGCGCCAGACTCAGCAGTATGGCACGCCCACTTTGTGTTTTCTATGTTTCGAAGGGCCCGAATAGGGCCCTGAAAGTCTTTATTCCACGATTCCGCTAATCACCTGTTCCATCTGCTCTCGGTTCATAGCGCCCACCTGCATCTGTGGTTTCCCACTCTTGGGTATGAATAGCAGCGTCGGGATGCTGCGTATTCCGAACACAGCCGCCAGCTCTTCCTGCTGGTCGACATCCACCTTGTAGAAGTCTATCTTGCCGTCATATTTCTCAGCAAGGTCGGCTACCACGGGGGCAGTGGCCTTGCACGGTCCGCACCAAGTGGCGTAAAAGTCGATTACTGCAGGCCGGTTGCCCTTGTAAGTCCATTCTGTCTGGTTCTGCTCATAGTCCATAATACGGTCCTTGAACATTTGTGTTGTCATCTCAGTTACCATATTTCTTCCTTTCTTTTCTGTTTTCTTGCTCACTGTTTCGGTCTTTTGCCTTGCCGTTTCGGCCTTTTTGCGGCCCGAACAAGATGCCATCGAGACACCAATGGCCAGCAACGCAAAGATAAAAGCATGTTTCATGTCGGTCTCTGTTTATGGTTCTGCAAATCGTATGCAAAGATAATTATTTTGCTTCTTACTGGCAAATTATGGCATTTGAAGAAAAAATAACTGCCAAAATGACTGTTCTTGTAGAAAAAAGATGTATTTTTGCCTGACAAATAATCATAATTATGAACTATTTTATCGTTTCAGAAGGAAAGCAGCAGGGGCCATACACCGTGGCCGAACTGCAGGCACGGCACATTACAAGCGATACTTTGGTGTGGAATGCGCTCATTGACGGCTGGGTACCGGCATGGCAAGTGGAGGAATTGAAGCCAATAGTGGGCGAGGGTAGTGGCACTACCGAACCGCCGCAGGTGCCTCCTGAAATTCCGACAGCTTCGACTACGGATGGCACTCAGGGCAATCCGGCACCGCCGGAAAAGAGCCACAAGGGCGTGAAGGTGCTGCTAGGCATGGTGATATTGCTGCTTGTGGTGGTGATTATGGCCATTACCAATCCTGACAGGCGTGACCACAGTCAGGCCATAAGCCGTGAAGTGGCCGGCGCACTTACATCTGTGGCCGACTCATCGGGCTTGGCCGACGACCCTATAGCGCAAGGCTTCCTCGAGATAGGTAAGGCTTTTGCCTCGAATATCGTTGATGCGGCGGTCGATAATTTGCTGCGCTATAATAACTATGTAGTGTTCTCGGTAGGCCAGATAGACTATAAGGGTGAGAGCCACAACGTGTCTTTCGGCATGTTCGGACATGTTTGGACACTCGATAAGGAAGATATGGTCAAGGCTGTGGAGAACAATGGCCAGATAGAAGTTAAGCGAATAATCAACGATAAGATAGACAAAGGGGCAAGTACAGTAAGCGGTGCGGTGTCGAACATGCTAAACAGCGCTGCCAATGAGGCGTCAAAACAGGCTGACGAGGCTGTTAAGGACTTGGCTTCGGGCCTTAAGGGCGAGGTGGACAAGGAGGTTGACCGCCAGCTTAACCAAGTTTCAGACAGCACTGAGCGCAGTACCATAACCCGTATTGTTGACGATATAAAAGACATACTGGGGCTCTGATGCCGCAGAAGTGCTGATTTCTTATTGCGGCATTTCCCTTTCTGATTATCTGAATATATTTAAAGATTAGGCTCTTTGACAACGGTTGCAGTTGCAAAGAGCCTTTTTGGTGTCCTTAAACCATAGGTTACGGAGACTGAAATCATAGGTTTGAGGTGGCTGAACCATAGGACCGGGACGGAAAAGCGCCCCTTCCGTGGTTGGAAAGGGCGCTTACAATATTATAAATGTGTTGCAATCGTCAGGCAGGAGTAACGAGAATGAACTCGCGAATGATGAAGTAGGCAAGCTCGCCGGCTATGTAACCCACAAGGGCAAGCCAGCTAATGTGCTTCATATACCATCCGAACGTGATCTTCTCCAGGCCCATTACCACAACGCCGGCAGCAGAACCGATGATGAGAATTGAGCCTCCCACGCCGGCGCAGTAAGCCAAAAGCTGCCAGAAAATGCCGTCGGTGGCGAAGTCTCCCGTAGGAGCTACAGGGTACATGCCCATGCATCCGGCCACAAGAGGAACGTTATCGATGATGGATGAGAGCAATCCGATGATGCCGGTAACGAGGAAGTGGTTGCCGTTGAACACCTCATTGAGTCCTTTACCAAGTGCTGTCAGCACGCCGGTTTCCTGCAATACGGCCACGGCCATGAGAATACCGAGGAAGAAAAGTATGGTGCTCATGTCTATTCTTGATATAAGCTTTGACACGCGGTGGGCGAAAGTGGTTCCCGGAGTTTCGAGACGGCTGTAGAAAACCTCGGTAGTGGTCCACAGAATGCCCAAAACAAGGAGGATGCCAACGAACGGCGGCAGGTGGGTAATACTCTTAAAGACTGGCACAAGCATGAGTCCGCCCACACCGATGATGAAGATAGCCTTGCGCTGACGGCTGCCAAAATCGTAGACTTCGGTATCAGAATCGCTGTAAACTCCGTTGTTTTGCGGCAGCTCACCCTTGAGGCTGTATTGCAGAATGAATGCCGGCAGGGCCATGGAGATTATTGACGGGATGGCAATCTCGCTGATTACGCCGAGCGCTGTTATCAGATTCTTATTCCAAAGCATTATGGTCGTAACGTCGCCAATGGGCGAAAAGGCGCCTCCTGAGTTGGCTGCGATGATTACAAGTGATGCATATATGATACGATCCTTGTGATCCCGTACCAGCTTACGCAGTATCATGATCATTACTATCGATGTGGTGAGGTTGTCAAGTACGGCCGAGAGGAAGAAGGTCATGAAGGCAATGCGCCACAAAAGAGTCCTCTTCGAGCGTGTGGTCATAACCTCGTGCACCCAGTTAAAGCCTCCATTCTGGTCTACTATCTCCACAATGGTCATAGCTCCCATCAGGAAGAACAGCGTAGTGGAGGTGCTGCCGAGATGCCCTTCAATGATACTGTTGACAAATTGCATTAGTTGGTTGTGGTCGCCGCCGCTATATTCGGGGTGCTCCAAGGCAACATAGCTGCCCGGATCGACCATGTAGAGAGTCCAGCAGGCCACAAGCATGAGCAAGGCTATGGCTGCCTTGTTTACTTTTGTTATGCTTTCCGTGGCTATTAGCAGGTAGCCAAGGCAGAAAACCACAATGATTGTAATTGTTAAAGATGACATAAGTTTTTAAGGTTTCTATTTTTTACGATGCAAAGTTAGTGATTTTTATTTTCTAAATGTGATATAATATTAAAATAATGTGTAGCAATAGCTGTTTTTTACCGCCTTTATACAAAAATTGAAGTGCTTAAATCACATTGTTGGGTTATTTTGAACTGATTATTGTTAACTTTGCATTGTGTAAATATAAACCAGAAAATTAAAATCGAATAATAACCATGAAAAAATTTTTTGCTATTGACCTTGGAGCCACTTCGGGCCGTACCATCGTGGGAACCGTAAGCGATGACGGTATCGAGCAGGAGGAAATAACACGCTTCAAGAATCCTATTATAACCATGACCGGTCACCAGTACTGGGACTTATATGCCCTTTACAATGAAATTGTGCGTGGCTTGCAGAAGGTAAGGGAGCTTGGTATCACCATATCAAGTATAGGAATAGACACTTGGGGCTGTGATGTGGCCATAGTAGGAAAGGATGGTTCACTGCTCAGAAACCCTCTAAGCTATCGTGATCCCCACACAAACGGCACCATGGAGCAGTACTTCAAGGAGCAGTTGTCACGCAAAGACGTTTACGATATTACCGGCATTCAGTTCATGAACTTCAACACTCTGTTTCAGCTCTATGCCATGCGTAAGGCCGGAAATGTTGCTTTGGAGAATGCCGACAAGATACTTTTCATACCTGATGCACTCATTTACTTGCTAACAGGCAAGGCCATCTGTGAGTATACCGTGTGCTCCACGTCGCAGATGCTTGACCCGAACAAGGGCGATATCAGTGAACCGCTGCTCAAGAGTCTTGGTCTAAAGCGTGAACAATTTGGCCCAATGACTCAGCCAGGCACTGTTGTTGGCACGCTAACTCCTGAAGTTCAGCAGCTCACAGGGCTGGGAGCTGTGCCTGTAGTTGCTGTGGCCGGCCACGATACGGCAAGTGCTGTGGCTGCCGTCCCGGCAGCAAAGCCTGGCTTTGCTTATCTAAGCTCTGGCACATGGAGCCTTATGGGCATTGAGAGTCCGCACCCAATAATAAACGAAAGGAGTTATGAGATAAACTTCACTAATGAAGGTGGCATTGAAGGAACTACTCGCTTTCTTAAGAATATATGTGGTATGTGGCTCTATGAGCAGTGCCGCCGCGAGTGGGCTGCAGAGCCAGGAGCCTCAGAAGAGGAGCTTTCGCACAAGAAATTGCAAGGTGATGCTATGAAGGTTGAGGCTTTCCGCAGTCTGATAAATCCGGATGATCCTTGCTTTGCTAATCCAAAGAGCATGAAAGCCGCTATTCGCGACTACTGCAGGCAGCATGGTGAGCCAGTACCGGAGTCGCATGCTGAGGTTTGTCGCTGCATCTTCGACTCGCTGGCACTGCGCTATCGCCAGGTGTTCACATGGCTTAAGGACTTTGCTGACTACCATATTCATCAGCTTCACATTATCGGTGGTGGCTCGATGAACGCTTATCTAAACCAGTTCACGGCCAATGCATGTGGCGTTATGGTTGTTGCCGGCCCGCAAGAGTGCACTGCTCTTGGCAACATCATGCTGCAAGCTAAGGCTGCCGGCATGGTTAACGATGTTTGGGAGATGCGCTCAAAGATAGCAAAATCAGTGGAGCTGAGAGCTTTTGAACCTGCCGATACAGAGATCTGGGCACAGGCTTACGACCGATATTTGAATATAACAAAAGATTAAAATAATAGTAAACCATAGTAATTCAATAAAAACTGCAAATTATGAAAACTGAACAAATTGAGCAAAACTACAAAGTTGCTAAGGAGCGTTATGCCCAACTGGGTGTTGATACTGACAAAGCAATTGAGATTTTACAGAAGACTCCAATTTCAATCCATTGCTGGCAGGCCGACGATGTGGTTGGTTTTGAGCGTAATGAGGCATTAAGTGGTGGTATACAGACTACAGGAAACTATCCCGGACGTGCCCGTAACATTGACGAATTGCGTCAAGACATCGATAAGGTCCTTTCTCTTGTGGGCGGTACAAAGCGCTTTAATCTGCATGAAACCTATGGTGAGTTTGGCGGAAAGTTCGTTGATCGCGATCAGGTAGAGCCAAAGCACTTTGAGGGTTGGATGCAATGGGCAAAGGAGCGCAACCTTTCCCTTGACTTTAACTCAACAAGCTTCTCTCATCCAAAGAGTGGTTACCTATCACTCTCTAACCCAGACAAGGAGATTAGGGACTTCTGGATTGAGCATACAAAGCGCTGCCGTCGCATTGCTGATGCCATGGGCAAGTATCAAGGCAATCCATGTATCATGAATATTTGGATTCATGACGGAAGCAAAGACTACACAGTGGAGAAGTATCGTTATCGTAAGATATACAAAGAAAGCCTTGATGAGATTCTCTCAGAGAAGCTTCCTAACATGAAGACTTGTATCGAAGCCAAGCTGTTTGGTATTGGCTTGGAGGCCTATACAGTGGAAAGCCACGACTTTGTTGCAGGCTACTGCGCCAAGAACAATGTTATTTACACTCTGGATACTGGCCACTACGAGCCGACAGAGAATGTAAGCGATGCCGTTAGCTCACTTCTGCTCTTCGTTCCTGAGCTTATGCTGCACGTAAGTAGGCCAATGCATTGGGACAGCGACCATGTAACTGTTTATGATGACAATACCCGCAACCTCTTCCATGAGGTGGTTCGTGCTGATGCTCTTGACCGTGTGCACATTGGTCTTGATTATTTCGATGCTTCAATCAACCGTATCGGTGCTTACATTATTGGTATTCGTGCTGCTCAGAAGTCGCTTCTGAATGCTCTTCTTGAGCCTCTGGAGACTCTTCGCAAGTATGAGGACGGCGGATTGTGGTTTGAGCGCCTCGCATTACTCGATGAAGTTAAGACCCTTCCTATGGGAGCTGTTTACGATTACTTCAATCTTAAGAACGATGTGCCTGTAGCCGAGAGCTATCTTGGCGACGTTGAGAAGTACGAGCATGACGTTCTTTCAAAGCGTAACTAATGGATATTCTGATCGGATTACTTATTATAGCCGTAGGAGCGTTCTGCCAGAGCAGCTCCTACGTGCCTATAAATAAGATTAAAGATTGGAGCTGGGAGAGCTATTGGATAGTCCAGGGCGTCTTCGCTTGGCTGATTTGGCCTGTGCTTGGAGTGTTTCTTGCTCTTGGAGGTAATCACTCATTCTGTGAATTGTTTGCCTCGGCAAGTAGTTTCAACATCTTCATGACAGTGCTTTTCGGCGTGTTGTGGGGTGTGGGTGGACTTACTTTCGGTCTCTCTATGCGCTATCTTGGCGTGGCTTTGGGTCAAAGCATTGCCTTGGGCACTTGTGCCGGACTTGGAACCATACTTGGTCCGGTGTTGCTCAATGCCTTCTTCCCGGAGCTTAATGCCCTTAGTAGCCTCACCTTTGCTGTGATACTTGGTGTAGTGGTAACGCTTATCGGTATTGCTATTATCGGTGTGGCTGGTAATATGAAATCACAAGGCCTTTCAGATGAGGAAAAGCGTGCTGCCGTTAAGGACTTTAACTTCCCCAAAGGCATAGCTATTGCGTTGCTGTCAGGTTTGATGAGTGGCTGCTTCAATGTGGGTCTTGAGTTCGGTAAGGGCATTTGCTTTGCCGATACACCTGATATGTTCAAGACGTTGCCTGCAACTTTCCTTGTAACACTTGGCGGATTCATCACCAATGCCATCTATTGCTTCTATCAGAATCAGAAGAATCATACTTGGGGTGACTACAAGAAAGGTAACGTTTGGGGCAACAACTTGCTCTTCTGTGCCCTTGCCGGAGCCCTATGGTATAGCCAATTCTTTGGATTGAGCCTTGGAAAGGGATTCCTAAAAGATTCTCCTACGCTCATGGCCTTGGCCTTCTGCATCCTCATGAGTCTGAATGTGGTGTTCTCTAATGTATGGGGCATCATACTCAAGGAATGGAAAGGCTGTTCCAAGCAGACCATTGCAGTGCTTATAGTGGGCATAGTTGTACTTATAGTGTCAACATTCCTGCCTCAGCTTGTTTAATCTTTGGCAGCTGTTTTCTAAAAAAGTTGCCCGTCGGTTTTCAAAAAAGAAAACTTACGGGCAACTTTTTTACATTGTTATGCAGTATGTTTTAGGCTTTGGTCTGTAAAACATGAAAATACAGACCCATTAAAGTTGTCGGTTTGTGATAACTGTTTAACCTTTTGCTGTAACTGTTTGATAGCAAAAACAATGTGGAAGCATGGCGTGGTTCCATATTTATCGGTTGATGAAAAAGTTAGTTTCGCAATGCAATTTTAACATAGCAGATGCTCATTTATAAGAAACTTATTAGTATTTTTGCAATCGAAAACGACCAAAACGGGAAACTTTTTTTAAAATAGCAATAAGAAAGTTGTCCAAAACGGAAAACTTTTGGAAGGTAATCCGACTGGAAAATTTATCAAAAAAATATATCAAAACGATCTAAATATGGATTCGCAAGACTTCACAATTACCAAACGAGACGGGAAGAAAGAACGCTTCTCGCTTGACAAAATCATGAATGCAATCGTCAAAGCATTCGATTCCGTTCACCAGCCAATTGACCTTGGCGTTATATCAAAGATAATAAGCCACCTCAATCTTACCGATGGCGTGAAGGTAGAGGACATCCAGAACCAGGTGGAGACAGCCCTAATGGAAGAGGGATTCTACAAAGTGGCCAAGAGTTTCATTATCTATCGTCAGCAGCATCAGGAAGACCGCGACACGATGGAGAAGATGAAGTTCCTCTCAGAGTATCTAAAAGCCGACAATGCTGCCACTGGCTCGAAGTTCGATGCCAATGCCAACGTTGAGCATAAGAACATAGCAACTCTCATTGGCGAACTTCCTAAGGCCAGTTTCATACGTCTCAACCGCCGCATGCTTACCGAAAGGATTAAGAAAATGTACGGTAAGGACTTGGCAAATGAGTACGTTGACAAGCTGACACATCATTTTATATATAAGAATGACGAAACAAACCTTGCCAACTATTGCGCTTCCATAACCATGTATCCATGGCTTCTTGGTGGTACAGTGAGCATAGGTGGCAACTCTACCGCCCCAACCAACCTCAAGTCGTTCTGTGGTGGCTTCATCAACATGGTGTTTATGGTGTCAAGTATGCTTGCCGGCGCTTGCGCAACTCCTGAGTTTCTCATGTACATGAACTACTTTATAGAGAAGGAATACGGCAAGGATTACTACAATCATGTTAACGATGTGGTTGACCTTAGTCTGAAAAAGCGCACTCTCGACAAGGTTATCACCGACTGCTTTGAGCAGATAGTTTACTCGCTCAACCAGCCAACGGGAGCCCGAAACTATCAGGCTGTGTTCTGGAATATATCCTATTACGACCGCTACTATTTTGCTTCGCTTTTCGATAACTTCTATTTCCCCGACGGAACTCAGCCCGACTGGGAGGGCGTAAGCTGGCTTCAGAAGCGCTTTATGAAATGGTTCAACAAGGAAAGAACCAAGACTGTGCTCACGTTCCCTGTAGAAACAATGGCCATGCTTACCGAGAATGGCGACTGCAAGGATAAGGAGTGGGCCGACTTCGCTGCCGAAATGTACTCGGAGGGCCATAGCTTCTTCACCTATTTGAGCGACAATGCTGATAGTCTTTCGTCATGTTGCCGCCTGCGTAACGAGATTCAGGACAACGGATTCTCTTATACTCTCGGTGCCGGTGGCGTAAGTACGGGTTCAAAGAGCGTGCTCACCATCAATCTGAACCGCTGCGTGCAGTATGCCGTTAACCATGGAATAGACTATAAAGAGTATCTTTCTCAGGTTACAGACCTTTGTCACAAGGTGCAGTTGGCCTACAACGAGAACCTGAAGGAGCTGCAACGCAACGGTATGCTGCCACTTTTCGACGCCGGCTACATCAACATCAAGCGCCAGTATCTTACCATCGGCATCAACGGACTCGTTGAAGCTGCCGAGTTTATGGGCCTTAAGATAACTCCAAACGACGACTACAAGAACTTCGTACAGGGCATACTGAGCATCATAGAGAAGTATAACAAGAAGTACCGCACCAAGGATGTGATGTTCAACTGTGAGATGATACCGGCCGAAAACGTAGGTGTGAAACATGCAAAGTGGGACCGCGAGGATGGCTATTTTGTGCCACGCGATTGCTATAACAGTTATTTCTACGTTGTAGAGGACGACTCCCTCGACATAGTAGATAAGTTTAAGCTTCACGGAAAGCCGTATATAGAGCATCTTACCGGTGGCTCGGCACTGCACATGAACCTTGACGAGCACCTGTCAAAGGCTCAATACCGTCAGCTTTTCAAGGTAGCAGCCAAGGAAGGATGCAATTATTTCACTTACAACATACCGAACACGGTCTGCAATGATTGTGGACACATCGACAAGCGTTATCTTAAAGAGTGTCCGGTGTGCCACAGTAAGAACGTGGACTACCTGACACGAATCATAGGTTACCTTAAGAGGGTAAGCAATTTCTCTGCTGCTCGTCAGGAAGAGGCACATCGCCGCTACTACGCAGGAAAGGAGAAGATGCCTCATAATGCTTAAGTTCGTCAACACGGGTGTTGTCTTTCAGGAAATACCTGAGGAGACAACGCTCGCCATTAACTTGTCTAACTGCCCCTGCCATTGCCCTGGCTGCCACAGTCATTACCTCTGGGACGACATCGGAACAGTGCTCGACGAGGCTGAACTCGACCGTTTGGTAAGCAAGTATGGTGCCGACGTCACCTGCGTATGCTTCATGGGGGGCGACGCTGAGCCGCAATCGGTAAACAGTCTTGCCGCTTACGTGCGCCGAAAGTTCCCCATACTGAAGGTAGGATGGTACAGTGGCCGCACCATACTTTCTGGACTGGTGGACAAAAGCAACTTCAATTATATCAAGATTGGCCCTTACATACGTCATTTGGGGCCTCTCAACTCAAAGACAACAAACCAACGGCTCTATCAGGTTATGCCCGATGGAAGCTTGAATGACATAACCGGCAAGTTCTGGAAGCGTCATCAAGACTGATAAGGTGCTGCAGCTGCACCTCAGAAGCAGTATTTTACAGCAAGTCCTAACTGGCCCTGTTTCACTATTGCCGGCGCGCATAGGCATTGTGGCTTATGCGTGCCGGCAATTCTGTTTTGTGTTATTGCCATTGCCTTTATTGCTCTCCGGTAATTGCATCAGCCCCATGCGGTTCTGCATTAGAAATTGGAATAATTTGCAATAACCACAATAATTTTGTATCTTTGAATTGACTTGACTGATAGTGATCTATGCCTCAGCTTTCAGGTCTTTGTTTCGTAAACAGATTACGGCAGTTCCGTAATCTCGTTACGGAACATCTGTAACGACGTTACGAAAGCCCCGTAATCCGATTACGAAAGTTCCGTAACGCGATTACGAGAACTTCGTAATAAGATTACAGAGGTTCTGTAATATTTTTATACGGGCACAACCCTTCGTCAGTGGTTGTGGCTTTATGTTCAGGCCTTATTGCCTTTGGCTTTTATCAGGGTTGATTGTCGGTAAAGGTAGTAGTGTCCCAGTCGCCCGTTTCCACCCCTTTCTTTAGCCAGTACATGCGCTGTTGCGACGTGCCATGGGTGAAAGTTTCCGGGCATGCATAGCCTCTTGCCTGTCGTTGCAGGTAGTCGTCGCCTATCTTTTGAGCGGCATCGATGGCCTCTTTCAGGTCGTTTGCCTCCAAACTGCCATATTTCTCGTTCTCGTAGTGTGCCCAGCAGCCCGCATAATAATCGGCCAGCAACTCCAGTTTTACGCTTATCTTGTTGGCTTCCTCCTTGCTCACGTTGTTCATTTCGGCGTGAGCCTTGCCCAGTATGCCCCTAAGATACTCAACGTGATGCCCCACCTCGTGGGCAATAACATAGGCATAGGCAAAAGAGTTCTTGTTGTTCACGTCTATTCCGAACTGCCTTCTCATGTCGGAAAAGAAACTAAGGTCTAGATAAAGCTTCTGATCGCCACTGCAATAGAACGGCCCCATCTGTGCCGAACCGGTGCCACAGGCCGTCTGAACTGCCCCCGTGAACAGCACCATGGTGGGGTAGGTGTAAGTCATGCCGTGCTCCCGGAACTGCTCAGTCCATACATCTTCAAGGCTGGCAAGCACCTGTTTTGAGAAGGTGGCAATCTCTTGCTCGTCCTCTGTAAACTGTTCTTGCCCTCCCGGGGCCTGTTCCATGAGCTGGCCTTGCAGCTGTGGCTGGCTTGAAAGCACGTTGTTGACCACGTCTCCCAGGTCTCCGCCACTCAGAAGTGTTAGCAGTGCTATGACAATAACGGCGCCAATGCCTCCTATTCCCGCCTTGGCCCTTGAGCCCATCCGCCTTCTGTCTTCCACATTGTTGCTTTCTCTCCGTCCGTTCAGTCGCATAGTGTTTTGGTTTGTTAGTTGTTTTCCGTGCTGCAAATATAAGAAATTTTTCTCATTTCCGGCTTGCCTGTCAGCCTTATATTGCGCTTATGGCCACAAAAGTTACCCCCTTGCCACGCCCAACCTTGCTGGTATGGGCTTTGCAGGCATATATTTAGAATATCAGTAATAATTAAAAACATACAGCGATTATGGCAAAAGTAGAGAAAGGAAAGATTTTCAACATCGGCCAAAGCATTGACTATGCCGATGGAGGAGTGGTGAGCAAGGAGTTGATACATACAGAATCGGGCAGCGTTACCCTCTTCAGCTTCGACCAAGGGCAATCTCTCAGCGAGCACTCAGCACCGTTCGACGCCCTCATTCAGGTGGTTGACGGCGCTATGGAACTAACAGTTGAGGGCACGGTGCACACCATACGCAGCGGTGAAAGCTTCATAATTCCGAGCGGAGCTCGCCACAGTGTGCGGGCAGAGCACCGCTTCAAGATGATGATAACCATGATTCGCGGATAGCGTTATTGCCCTCAGGCTTCGCCGACAGGGCACCATCGCAAGGCAAAATAATAGCCGCCATACGTCCCACTGGGGCAGTATGGCGGCTATTCTGTTATCAGCATTTTTCTATTCCAAGTCCAATCTCACCACCGAAGCACAGTCGCTTGGCATCCGGCTGCCTTTCTTCAGGGTTAGCTTCACGCCCTGCGCGCTTTGCTTAAGGTCGCAATCGTAGTTCTTTTTCACGCTCAGCAGGGTCGACTTCTTTATGTTTCGCCCTTTCAGATTGGTTGAGTTAAGGGCTTGTAGCGTCATGGTGTGCTCGGTTCCGGGCCATTCCGGCAGTATTACATATACCGAATTGCCCTTCCGTGTGTAGAACACGCCTATGCCTTCGGGCGTGGTTTCGTGCGACACGGCAAATGGTCGGGTGCCATATATGGCTTCGCCGTACGACCAGAGCCACACCCCCACGTTGGCCATACAGTCCTTTTGGTTTTGCGGAAACGTTCCGTCGGCCATCGGCGACAGGTTCAACAGCAGTTGCCCATTGTTGGCAACAACTTCCACAAGTTTATGTATAATCTCCTTGGGGGTGCGCACTTGCATTCCCTTTACGTAGCCCCACGACTGGTGATAGCCCTTGCTTATGGTCCAATCGCACAGCCATGGTATGGTGTCTATTTCGTCGGGTGAGAACATTTCATGGTCAAGCATGCCCACCGAGCGTGGAAAGTCCTCGTTCTTATAAGTGAAAGTAACCTGCTGGTTGTTCTTCTTGGCGTGCTCAAGGAAGTGCTTTGCAAAGCTGAACTTAAGCTTGTTGGGTATAGAATCCATCCATGCGTCGAAGTAGATTATGTCAGGACTATACTTGTCAATAACCTCATCGCATTTTCCGAGCCACATTTTCAGCCACTCGTTGTGGTCCATCAGCGAGCCGTAAAGCCTTTCGTACTTCTTGTCATAGCCTGCAAGTCCGGGCCGCATCTTGGCATAATAGTAGTTGTTCTCATGGTGAAGCGACACCAAGAACTTCATACCGTGGGCCCGTATAGCCTTTCCAAGCTCGCCCACAACATCGCGTTTGGGTCCCATTTGGGCTGCGTTCCAGGGGGTAAGTTGCGAGTCCCACATGCTGAAACCGTCGTGATGCTCGCCTACAAGTCCCGCAAAGCGTGCCCCGCTCTCACGGAACAGCTCAGCCCATTCGTTGGCATTGAATCTCTCTCCACGGAACATCGGTATGAAATCGTGGTAGCCAAACTGGCTCAGTGGGCCGTAAATCTGCTCCTGTCTCTCCCTTATGCCCATCAGCGGAATCTCCTTCCGGTCGTTCTCTCCGGTCATATACATCCAGTGAATGTATTGTTCGTTGCCGTAGGCAGGTACGGTGTAGACTCCCCAATGGCAGTAAATGCCGAACTTAGCATCCCTTAGCCACTCCGGAACAGGCTGCTTCCGTTCCAGCGTTTTCCATTCTTTGGGGAATACTCTTTGTGCTGTGGCAGTGGCGGTAAGCAGTAACAACGCCACCACTGATGCAATTGCTTTTCTCATTTGTTTTAGCTTTGTGATAAGTTTCGGCCGTAAAATTACAAAAAAAGCTAATATTCTGTGCATCAAAATCATTATTTTTGCATTATGATATATAAATTACAAATGTTTATAATTTCTATATTTATAATGTCAAAAAGTAATCAAAATGCTTGTAAATCACTGTAACTATATACAAATAGTAATCGTTTTTAATAGTTTTGGCTTAATATAAGTTAAATAAAAGTGTTTGTTTTGTCAAATAATTGTACTATGATAAAATTTAAATTACCTTTGCCCGACGTTAAAAAATGAATAAGAATAGTGCTTCAAGGCATTATGACTTTTATTTGAGAGATTGTTTACAGCTACTTTATTAATATTTAAATGGAAAATCTATGGTAAAAAGAAGACTTCAAGTAACGCTTGCGGCGCTGCTCGTAAGCGGTGCTATGTTTGCTCAGTCGCAGGTCTCCGGTACCGTGATCGACGAGAACGGAGAGCCCGTGGTGGGTGCGGCCATCCTCGTAGAGGGTACCAAGACGGGCACAGTTACCGACTTCGACGGTCAATTCTCGCTGAGTGCTCCGGCCAATTCCAGCCTCAGGGTGAGTTATCTTGGCATGCAGACCAAGACGGTTAAGGCCGGTCAGGGACTTAAAATATCCCTTTTGCCCGACGATCAGCTGCTCGACGAGGTTATGGTAGTGGCCTACGGCACGCAGAAACGCTCAAGTTTTACTGGCTCTGCAGGCGAGATGAAGGCTGAAGACATCAGCAAGCATGTTGTTTCGTCGGCCACACAAGCCCTCACCGGTAGTGTTGCCGGTGTGCAAACCATTAGCTCCAGCGGCGAGCCTGGTAGTGCTCCCAACATCCGTATACGTGGTGTGGGGTCTTATTCTGCCAGCTCAGAGCCCCTGTATATTGTGGACGGAGCCCCCTATGACGGCAGCATTTCGAGTATAAATCCTGCCGATATTGCTGAGATGACAGTGCTCAAGGATGCTGCTTCGGCCGCCATCTATGGTGCGAGAGGCTCTAACGGTGTGGTGATTATAACCACAAAGAAGTCGCGTGCAGCAGGAGCTGCCAAACTAACCCTTGATGCCAAGTGGGGAAGCAACCACAGACAAGTGCCCCGATATGATGTTATCACCGATCCGGCCCAGTATTATGAAATGTGGTTCAAGGCCATGTACAACTCCAAATACATGCATGGCTCAAGCGCAACTGACGCTTACAACTTTGCCACGGCAAACCTCTTCAATGAGGCTAACGGTGGTTTGGGCTATCAGATTTATACTGTGCCAGAGGGAGAGAACCTCATCGGCCGCAACTTCAAGCTCAATCCGCATGCCACTCTCGGCTATTCTGACGGCGAATACACTTATATGCCAGATGATTATTACGACATCATCAACAAGTCATCGTTCCGTCAGGAGTACAATATCGGCGTAAGCGGCAGCGGTGACAAGATCTCTTACTACGGCAATCTGGGCTTCCTGAGCGATGGCGGCACTGTGGAGAAGTCGTCGTTCAAGCGCTACACAGCCCGCTCAAACGTGGAATATCAGGCCAAGAAGTGGCTTAAGTTTGCCGCAAACCTTGAATACTCACATACCGATTCGCAGACTCCGGCTTATGATGACACTGATTTCGGCTCCAGTGGCAATGTATTCGAAATGTGCAATACCATTGCTCCAATCTATCCACTGTATGTTCGTGACGCCGAAGGCAATATAATGACCAACGAAATTGGTGGTCCGCTCTACGATAAGAACCAGACTAACTTCGTAAGACCGGCCATAGTGGGCAACGCTGTAGGCTATAACCACTACGATAGCCGTGATATCGACATCGATCAGTTCCGTGGTAACTGGGTGGTAACGGTAACTCCGCTTGACGGGCTCAATCTTGCGGCCAACTTCACCGTGTTTAACCGCACCGCCAACTATAACTATTTGTACAGCCGTTATGGTTCAGCGCAATCAGACGATGGCATGGTATTCTTGGAAAATGACCGTACTTTCACCACCAACCAGATATATACAGCCAACTATGACAAGGTGTTTGGCCGCCATTCGGTCAACCTTCTTGCCGGCTATGAGCACTATAACCTCAGGGAAACCATGCTCAATGCCAACAACGACCACCTCTTCGACCCATTCATTTCAGAGCTTGGCAATGCCTATGGCAAGGATAACCTGTCGGCAGACTCCAATACCGACCGCCTTGTTCGTGACGGTTACTTCTTCCGTGGCGATTATAACTACGACCAGAGATACTATGGCGAGCTATCGATACGTCGCGACGGCAGTTCGATATTTGCTCCCGGACATCGCTGGGGAACCTTTTGGTCGGTCAGTGCAGGCTGGCAGATACAACGAGAGGAGTGGTTCAAGGCCAAGTGGGTTAATATGTTGAAGCTTAAAGCCAGTTATGGAGAACAGGGAAATGACAACTTCGGCTCCGGCTATTATTACTCATATCACCCTTGGTCCAACTTCTACAGCATTACGTATAATGAGGAAACAGGCGAATATACGTCGCAACTGACTTATCAAGGCAATGAGTCGCTGACTTGGGAGAAGTCGGGTGAGTGGAACTTTGGATTCGATTTTGCCCTCTTCGGCAACCGGTTGATGGGTACTTTCGATTATTTCCACAAGAAAACCCACGACCTTTTGTACCGCAAGTCACTGCCTCTTTCGAGCGGAAGCCAGGTTAGCACCTATCCGGCCAATGTAGGTGCCATGGTGAATAAGGGTGTTGAGCTGACCGTAACCGGCGACATTATACGCTCAAAGGAGTTTACCTGGAGCGCCAATCTTAACCTGACGTCGATTCATACAGAGATGACAGAGCTCGATCCAAGCATCTCGGCCGAAGGACTTAAGGGCAACAGCACAATACTGCGTGTGGGCGGAAGCCGCTATGAGGCTTATATGCTCAAGTATGCCGGCACAGACAAGGACAACGGACAGCCACTTTTCTATCAGGATATATACAAGAACTCTAATGGCGACTACTATCTCAACGCCGACGGATCATACATGACAGAAACCGGAGTGAAGGAGTATATAGCCAAGAACGGCATCAGCGACAAGTATGTTACGGAG
>CAZUWO010000025.1:21857-29020 GCA_964623995.1 uncultured Prevotella sp.
ACTGTAACTACCAACGACGCCTCTTCAGCCACGCGTTATGACCTTGGCGACATTCTCCCCGACGTATATGGCGGCTTCGGAATGAACTTTGCTTACTCTCCGACGAACATAGGCAGCTTTGACTTAGGATTCCAATTCTCCTATCAACTTGGCGGCCGCGTATACGACGGTATGTACCAACGCCTCATGACCCTGCCCACTTATGCCGGCAATGCCTTCCACAAGGATGTGCTGAAAGGTTGGGATGCCACAACGAATCCTAACAGCAACATACCTGTTCTCAGCACTGCAGCCGTGGATAACGGTAACTTGAGCCAGACGGCATGTGACCGTTTCCTGACCAGTTCTGACTATCTGAACCTCAACAACGTAACTTTAGGCTACTCTTTGCCCCGCAATCTGGCCGCGAAGTTGGCTTTGAGCAATCTGAGGGTGTATGTTGCAGGCGAGAATCTCTTTCTTGTTACCGCACGAAAGGGTCTTGATCCGCGCGTAACACAGGATGTAGGAACTTTCTCTTCGGGAGCTTCGCTCATCGGAGGCGGTGGCTATGCTGCCATGAGAAGCATAACGGCAGGTGTTCAGTTGACGTTCTAACCACATTATTTAATATAGTAGACACATGAAAACAAACAAGATATATTTGCTGATGGCATCGGCTACGCTGCTCGCCGCCTCATGTAATGACATCGACGAGCAGGACTACAGCGGCTCGAGACTCTCAACAGCGGAGCTCAATCGCACCGTAGAGTCGGTGCCGGAGCGCATAGAGGCTTCATTCGCTGGCATGTTTAACCTCCTCGGAAAGCCCGGAGCAGGTGGCAATACCGACGTGGCCGACGACTTTGGACTAATTTCCTCGTTCATCTCTCTTGATGCTGAGGGTGCCGACCTGTCGTTTGCCGACAACGGTTACAACTGGTTCAGCCCTGCAGATGAGCTGACCTCACGCACGGCAAACTACCGTAATCCTTATCTTCGCTATGTTATTCCCTACCGACAGATAGGAATAGCCAACGAGGTTATAGCCTCTTATCCGGCAGAAACCACCGATGCCAACGCCCTGCAGCACATAGCTCAGGCCCGTGCCATGATAGCTTACGACTACATGCAGCTGGCTCCTTACTTCCAGTTCAACTACACAGAACACGCCGATGAGCCATGTGTGCCCATCATCTACGGCGATAGCGTGGACGCAACCCAAAACCCACGCGCCACAGTGCGTGAGGTTTACAAAGTGGTTATGGACAATCTGAACTACGCTGTTGAGCATCTTGAGGGCTTTGAGCGTTCTTCCAAGATGTATATAGACCAGAACGTGGCTTACGGATTGCGTGCCCGGGCCCACCTTATAATGGGCAACTGGGCCGAAGCTGCTGCCGATGCAGAGAAAGCTATGGAGGGTTATACTCCCGCTACGGCCGAGGAAGTGCGCATCCAGGCTTTCGACGACATATCAGAGCATAACTGGATTTGGGGCTTTGACGTGACTCTGCCCATGACTCAAGCCTTCGGCCAAGCCACTTACTGCACTCCGGCAGCGTGGCTTTCGGCCTTCAGCGGCAACGGATATGCGGCAGCAACGGGCAATGTTCCGGTAATCAACAAGCTGTTGTACGATAAGATTCCAGCCACTGACGTGCGTCATGGATGGTGGCTCGATGCAAACATGCACTCGCCTAACTGGTCTGAGCTTACGTGGGGTGACGCAAAGGGCGACGCCATCGCAAGTCTGGTGACCGACGACGGCAACAAGATAGCCTTCTATCCCTATGCAAGCATCAAGTTCGGCATGCAGGATGGCGTTGGCAACACCAATAATGTGAGCGACTTCCCGCTGATGCGCGTTGAGGAGATGATACTTATACAGGCCGAAGGACTTGCCCGCAGCGGCAACGAGGAGCTTGCCCGCAACGTGTTGGAGAATTTTGTGCGCAACTATCGCGACCCCAGCTATTCGAGCACAAACCACCGCCTGTCGCTCTTAGATGAGATATGGTTCCAGCGTCGAGTTGAATTGTGGGGCGAAGGCTTCTTTACCGGCGACGCGAAGCGCCTAGGCAAGCCCATAGTAAGGTTTCATGGCGGCAAGGCAAGCAACTTTCCTGCAGCCTATCAGTTTAATATTGAGGCCAACGATGGCTGGCTCAACATGAGGTTCCCAGACAGCGAGCTCGACAATAACCATGCTGTGGTTGACAATACCGGCGGTTCGCTGCCCGTGTCAGGCCAGAATCCTACACTCAGAGACGGTGTAACCGACTAAGAAAAGAAACAACATAGCAAACAATTCAAAATCATAAGATTATGAAAATAAACAAGATATATGCCCTTGGGGCACTGCTGTTGTCGGCTTTTGCGCTTGCTTCATGCTCTGACAGCGACGACTACTCGGGCCCCGGAGAGTGGAATGCCAATGCCGACTACACGCGTGTGGCTTTTGTTAAAGACGCCGACAACGTGGAGTTGGACCCTGCCGATGCCACCACACTGCCCATATCGCTCGTGAGAACCACTGCCGGCGAGGAGCTGAAGGTGCCAATCACAGTGGAGGAAAACGACAGTAACGTGTTCACTCTTACCGAAGCTAAGTTTGCCGCAGGCGATACCACGGCCACGTTCTACGTCAACTTCCCATCGGCTGAGGTGGGAAAAGCCTACAAACTCAAGCTTCTCATCAACGATCCGAGTGTATCTTCGTTCTATTCATCCAATAACTCGTATGAGCTTATCGTTACCCGCGTGAAGTGGAATCTGCTCGGAATGGGCACGTTTGAGGAGAATTTCGTTTACGAGGGCACCTCTGAGGTGGAGATATACCAGAAAGACGGCGACTACAACACCTATCGGGTGATGCGTCCGTTCGATAAAATAGTGTACTCCGATGGCACAACCAACGAGGGCGAACTTGACGGAAACCAAAGCGAATACACCGTGTTGACCATATCGGAAGCCGATAAGCCGTTCGCGACAGAGGAGAAGGCTTCGAAGTCGGGGCTTGTTCACTTCACCACTATGAATTCTGGCTACTTACATCCTACCTATGGAGCCGACATAAAGCTTTACCATCCGTCGTCGTTTAAGTCGATGCAGGATGAGGAAATGTGGGAGTTCAGCAAAGTGTTGGCATATCAGGACGACGAAAAGACGCCCGGACAGATTCAGCTTGCGCCATATGTGTATATGGATGACGTAGGTGGATGGGACCAAACACAGGAGAACGGCATGGTGCTTATAACCTTCCCGGGCTACACTCCGGTGGAAATATACGAGGCTAAGATGCCGGACGACTTCGCGTGGGCTAACGTCTTCGACGGCAGTTTCGACTCAGAAAAGCTCGGAAGCAGCACCACCAAGACCCTGCAGGTGGGCACTTGCACTGCCAAGAAGGACAATGCCGACTCTGCTTTTGCCGCAAGCTATGGCACGGCATACCGCATCAAGTCGGCTTATGCCGAGGGCGCAGACATCTACTTCTGCGTGAAGCAGAACGGAACCTTTACCCTTCCGAGTGGGTTTGAGGTGCAGAATACGGGTCTTACCGCTGTGGGCGACTCGGTTTATGCCAAGATTAATGTGGGTGACTGTGAGTATTCCGCAAACGTCGTAACCCTGAGCGTCACCTTCCAGAATGCCGATGGCACCATAGTTTACGGTACCACTACCGAGACTATATCAAACATCACGTGGACAGCCATAGGTATCGGAACCTTTGTCTATGGCTCAGGAATGTTTGATGAGGAAGAAGGGCAGAGCACCCATGCCACCGATCGGGGGCTCACGCTGAGCAAACGCGACGACAGAGACAACGTATACAAGATTTCAAACTGGGGTTTGGGCATTGATTTCACCTTCTTTTGGAATAAGAAAACCAACGAGGTAGCGGTGCCGGCGCAGCCAATAGGCTACACTCACCCGAAATACGGCGACGTGTATGTGTCTGATATGTTCTACTATGGAGGCTATTCCTACGACAACTATCCATGCTACTACGATGCCGAGACCGGTACTTTCCACTTCTTCAACATATATTATGTTGCTGAAGGCTACCTCGCTTATGGCAGCGAGACGTTCGAAGTTAGCTTCGGCACCGCCGATGCCAAGGCCGGAAGCCACAAGGCCGGCATCTCCGCAGCGGGCAAGCTGAAGGCCAAGAAGGGGCAGTACAGGCAGAAGAATCTGTGGAAGGGCCACTGCGTAAGGCAGCAGGCAAGCCGTAAGGCCACCAAGCCCTCCACGCAGTTCTCAGCCGTTAAGATGGAAACGTATCAGAGCTTATTCCGCTAAGAAGGATAACTTATACCATCATAAAACCTCTAATTGTGGGCAGGAGCATAGAGTCGTGAGACTTGGCTCCTGCCTTTTCAGTATTATTAACTCATTTGCCGGCAATTATTCTGCCATGGCTTCGTTACTATCATAGCAATGAAAAAGACAATAGTTTTAGATTTTGGCGGAGTGCTGGTAGAGTACGACTTCAAGCGGTTCTTTACCCCTCTGCTCGGCAGTGAGAGCAAGGCGGAGTGGTTCATGAACAACGTTTTCACGCCCGAGGTAAACGCTCAGCTCGACCTTGAGCTGCAACCCTTCCCGCAGTTCGTTGACGGGCTGAAGGCCAAGTGGCCGCAATACGCTTACGTTATAGACGCGCTTGACAAGCACTACACCGATGTGTTCACGCAGGAGGTGCCCGGAATGTACGACTTGCTGACGGAACTGAAGCAGAATGACTACCGCTTGCTCGGCCTCTCAAACTGGGGGCAGAAGGTGTATGAGGTGATAGACAAGTTCAGCCGCATATTCAGCCTCATCGACGACAGCCTCATTTCGTGGCAGGTGCACCACATAAAGCCCCACAAGGATATATATTTCGACTTCTTGCGCAAGTTCTCGCTGCCGGCAGGGCAATGCGTATTCATCGACGATAAGCCCGAAAACATAGCCACCGCCCGCGAGGTGGGCATGCAGGGCGTGGTGTTCCACGACGTGGGCCAGCTGAGGGAGGAACTGCGGCGGTTATCAATAGATTGCCAGGGGCAGTAATATCGTTTTTATATAAAAATGCTATCTTTTTCTTCTTTTTGCTTGTTTTATGAATAAAAAATATTAATTTTGCAACCAAATTGTATGCTATGGCGATTATATGACTGCAAAGCGCCCGGCAAAAGAGAAGATAGTAACCCAATAAATACACATAAGCAATGAATGCAAAAGAAGTAGTAGAGAAACTTAACGCCAAATTCCCCGGCGAGCCGGAGTACATTCAGGCCGTGAGCCAAGTGCTTGGCACGATAGAAGAGGAGTATAACAAGCATCCCGAGTTTGACCGCGCCAACCTGATAGAGCGCCTTTGCGTGCCCGACAGGGTTATTCAGTTCCGCGTGAACTGGGTAGACGACAAGGGCAAGGTGCAGACCAACATGGGCTACCGCATACAGCACAACAACGCCATTGGCCCCTACAAGGGCGGCATCAGGTTCCACGCATCGGTAAATCCGTCAATATTGAAGTTCCTTGCCTTCGAGCAGACGTTCAAGAACTCGCTCACAACGCTGCCCATGGGCGGCGCAAAGGGTGGCTCCGACTTCTCGCCGCGCGGCAAGTCAAACGCCGAAGTGATGCGCTTCTGCCAGGCTTTCATGAACGAGCTCTACAACTACATCGGCCCCGACACCGATGTTCCTGCCGGCGATATAGGAGTAGGCGGGCGCGAAGTGGGCTTCATGTTCGGACAGTACAAGAAACTAACCCACCAGTTTGTGGGCATACTCACCGGCAAGGGCCGCGAGTTCGGCGGCTCGCTCATACGCCCCGAGGCCACAGGCTATGGCAACGTTTACTTCCTTGAGAACATGCTGAAGACCCGCAACATTGACATCAGGGGCAAGAAGGTGCTCGTTTCGGGCGCCGGCAACGTGGCCCAGTACACAATGGAGAAGCTCATACAGCTTGGAGCCACACCAATGACGTGCTCCGACAGCGACGGCTACATCTACGATCCTGACGGAATAGACGAGAAGAAGCTTGCCTACATAATGGAGCTGAAGAACATTGAGCGCGGAAGAATAAAGGAATACGTTGAGGAATACCCCACCGCAAAGTACGTGGGCGGCGGAGCCAAGCCATGGAACGAGGTGGCCGACATTGCCACGCCATGCGCCACGCAGAACGAGATTGACGAGGAAGCTGCAAAAACACTTGTGGCCCACGGCGTAGTGGCAGTGAGCGAAGGTGCCAACATGCCCACGACGCCTGCCGCAATCAAGGTGTTCCAAGACGCCAAGATTCTATACTGCCCCGGCAAGGCCTCGAACGCCGGCGGCGTAGCCGTGTCGGGATTGGAAATGACACAGAACTCAGAGCGCATAAGCTGGAGCCGCGAAGAGGTTGATGCCAAGCTTCACGACATAATGAACGACATTCACGCCAACTGCGTAAAGTATGGCCGCGAAGCCGACGGCACCATAAACTACGTGAAGGGCGCCAACGTGGCCGGATTCCTGAAGGTGGCCAAGGCAATGATGGCGCAGGGCATAGTATGACGCCCACGGGTGGCACCGGCATAAGAATATACTTTTTTTAGAGTCACTATAGGGGAGATTGCAACCAAGTTGCATTCTCCTTTTTTTAATTTTGCGGCATGTAAAGGAAAAACTGTAAAATTATGAATAAGAAACTTATAAGAATCATTGCGGCCGCGGTGCTGCTGGTGGCTGCGGCAATAGTGGAGCACAGCTGCCGCCTGCCGGTGTGGCAGCTGCTGCTGGTATATATGGTGCCCTACCTCATAGTGGGCTACGACGTGATAGGCGAAGCCATAGAGGGCATAATGGACAAGGACCCCTTCAACGAGGACTTCCTCATGGTGGTGGCCACGATAGGGGCGCTGCTGATAGGCTTCCTGCCCGACACCCCTACAGAGTTTCCCGAGGCCGTGTTCGTTATGCTGTTCTTCCAGGTGGGCGAACTCTTCGAGGACTATGCCGAAGGGCGCAGCCGCAAGTCAATATCAGCGCTGATGGACATTCGCCCCGACACTGCCAACGTGGAGCGCGACGGCCACGTGAGCACGGCCGACCCCCAGTCGGTGCGTATAGGCGAAACCATAGTGGTAAGGCCCGGAGAGAAGATTCCGATCGACGGAAAGGTGACCGAGGGCTCGT
>CAZUWO010000026.1:0-16814 GCA_964623995.1 uncultured Prevotella sp.
CTGAGGAAATAGGCGTAATTGTTGAGGGTTTCTATGTTGTCCGGCTTCCACTGCAGGCAACTGTCATAGGCCACAAAGGCTTCTTTCATCAGTTTTTTCGAGCTTAGTATGTCGCCCATTATTGCATAGAAGTTGCTCACAAGTTCGGGATTGGAGTCACTTTTTATTTGGCTCACGCCGCGGCGCAGGCTGTTCAGGGCCATGTCCTTATCGCCTTTTTGGTAAGCTGCCACACCTTCGAAGTAGTAGAAAGCCATGTCGTCGGGGTT
The DNA here is from genome assembly GCA_964623995.1 of uncultured Prevotella sp. GTDB lineage: Bacteria > Bacteroidota > Bacteroidia > Bacteroidales > Bacteroidaceae > Prevotella. The sequence continues at coordinate 270 of CAZUWO010000026.1, forward strand.
GTATTGTTGTCCTTCATGGCTCAGTTCTATTATTCTGTCATACTGTTGCTGTGGCCAGATGTTCTGAAGCAACCTTATTCTGGCGGCCGAGTTGTCGGGTTCTATGGCCAGGACCCTCTCCAGCACTTTGTCCACACTGTCGGTTGGCAGTTTGCGCAGCATGAGATAAGAGGCATAAAGTTGTAATAACTTCGAGCTTTTAGGGTTGGCCTGTAGCACGTCGGCAAACATTTGTATCATCCTCGTGCTGTCGCCGGTGGTTCCTTTCTCTGATATTGCCTGCCGCATGAGGGTCAGTTTGGTGTCGTCGTCAACCTTTTTGTTTCTTAATAGCGACATAGCCTGCGTATTGGCCTTTATGGTATCGCCCTCTGCATTGTAGTAATCGAGCATTGAAAGCTGTGCGGCCGTGTTGTCGGGTTCCTGCTCCAGCACCTTCTGATAGGCTTTAAGAGCCTTTTGTTTCTTACCATTCTGCAGCATCCAGTTACCCATCATCACCTGATAGCCAAGGTCGTTGGGGTGCTTTTGCACCAAATCATTGAGCACTTCTTCCTCTTTCTTCTTTTCGCCGAGCTGCTCGTATACGTGCATTTTGCTCAGAGAGAGTTGCTCACTCGCGCCGTCCTTGGTCTCAATGCGGTCCAAAGTGCGTATGATGTTGGCGTAATCGTTCTTGTAACTGTATAGTTGGAGCAGCACGCTCAGGTCATTGCGCCTGTGCCACTTGTCGTATAGCAACTCGTATTCACTGATAGCTTGGTCCACTTCCTTGGCAGCGAGCAGCGAACGGGCCTGTTGCGTGCGGAAGGTGTAGTTGTTCGGCGCCAGCTCCACGGCCTTAGCCACGAGCGCACGTGCCGTGTCGGCCTTGTCCATGGCGTAGTAGAGCGTTGACAGGCTGTAGTAAACCTCAGCTGCCTGCGGGTCTATCTCGTGGGCATGGTTCATCAAGTCGAATGCGGCGGCATAGTTACCAAGGTCTTGCTGCCGCACTCCTTCTATGTAGAAGTAGCGGTAGCGCAACTTTACAGTGGCCGAATCGTCGGCCGCTCCTGTCGCTGTTGCGGCGTCAGTGCTGTTGGTTATTGTCTTGGTGGCTGTGTTTCGGGCCCAAAGTGGAGCCACTGTGGCCATCAAGACTAATATGAGCAGTAGTGTATTTTTGTTCATTTCACTCCTGTGTGTCCGTAACCTCCGGTGCCCCGCTCGGTCTCATCGAGTTCAGTTACCGGCTCAAATTGTCCCTGTTCGCACTTTGCCACCACCATCTGGGCTATGCGTTCGCCGTCGTTTATGGTGAAGTTCTCGGCCGAAAGGTTTATGAGCAGCACCATCACCTCACCCCTATAGTCGGCATCTATTGTACCCGGCGAGTTCAGAACTGTTATTCCGTGCTTGAGCGCAAGGCCCGAACGTGGCCGCACTTGTGCCTCATAGCCTTCGGGAAGTGCTATGTGCAGGCCAGTCGGAATAAGTCTACGCTCCATTGGTTTCAGCGTTATCGGCTCCTCGATGTTGGCCCTCAGGTCGAGCCCGGCACTTTGAGGAGTGGCATATTGGGGCAACTCCTGGTGCCCGCGGTTCACTACTTTTATCTTGATCATTGCATTTAAATAATGTGCAAAAATAATGATTTCCAATCACATAATTGAATTTTTGATGGCGAAACTGCCGTTTTTATGCAAAATTACATTACTTTTGCCGTATGGATTGGCTCAAACTCATATCAAACAAGAGATTAGGACAGGAGATAAAACATAGCGAACGGCACGACGATCGCTCTGAGTTCAAGCGCGATGCCGACCGTCTCATCTACTCGGCCCCGTTCCGCCGGCTTCAGAACAAGACGCAAGTGTTCCCGCTTCCGGGCAGCATCTTTGTTCACAACCGGCTCACTCACTCGCTCGAAGTGGCCTCGCTTGGCAAGAGTCTTGGCGACGACGTGGCCCAAAGACTCATGGCGCGCCACCCCGAACTGCGCTCCACGCTCTTCGAGGAGATAGGAACCATAGTGCAGGCTGCCTGCCTGGCCCACGACATGGGTAATCCTCCGTTTGGCCATTCGGGCGAAAAGGCAATACAAACCTTCTTTACCGACAACGAGGGGCAGCAGCTTCGCAGCCTCGTATCGCCTCATTTCTGGGCCGATGTTACCCATTTTGAGGGCAACGCCAATGCTTTCCGCCTGCTCACACACCGCTTTAAAGGGCGCCGTCCCGGTGGGTTCGTACTCACTTATTCCATGCTGGCCAGCGTGGTAAAGTACCCTTTCTCGAGCACTTTGGCCGGAAGCCACGGCAAGTTCGGCTTCTTCGGCAGCGAGCAGGCCGACTATGAGCGCATAGCCCATGACCTTGGAATAGCCCGTATAAGTGCCAACGGCGATTCGGTGCGCTACGCCCGCCATCCGCTGGTGTATCTTGTTGAGGCTGCCGACGATATTTGCTACGAGATAATGGACATAGAGGATGCCCACAAACTGAAGCTTTTGACTTACGAAGAGTCTACAAATCTGCTCTTGGGCTTCTTTGACGACGACACCAAACGGGGCATAATAGCCCGCCTTGACGATGAAAACGTGACCGATGAGAATGAGCGCGTGGTCTATATGCGGGCATGTGCGGTGGGCAAACTTGAGAATGAGTGCGTGCATACATTTGTAGAGAACGAGCAGAAAATACTTGACGGCACCTTTGAAGGCAGTCTTATAGACAACATAGCCAGTCCTCAGCGCGACGCTTACCACCACTGTTCCGAAGTGAGTTACCGTAAAATATACACCTCAAAGCCTGTACTCGACGTTGAACTGAGCGGATACAAGATTATGGAAACACTGATGCACGAGTTCACCCGTGCCGCTGTCAGCCCCGAAAAGTTCCACAGCAAGCAGCTCATACGCATGGTTTCGAGCCAGTATGACATTGACAGTGACGACATAGAGAGGCGCATCATGGCCGTGATAGACTATGTTAGCGGCATGACTGACATATATGCTCTCGACATTTATCAAAAGATTATGGGCATCTCGCTGCCGGTTGTATGACCTGTTGGCAGCTTAACGGAGCCTTGGCTGCGGGCTTATTAGTTTCTTAGTGCTATGCTTTCGGCGGCCGAAAGCGCTTGCTTGCGGTGGCTGAACCATTGCTTAAGCCTGCTCAGAGCGGAAGTATAGCGGCCTCAAAGCGCTGCCTTCATTGACCAATAGGCCGGAACCGACAAACCGATAGAGCCATTGCTTGGCCTTCTTCCTGTGCAAGTGGAACTCGCGGCACATGTCGCACAGCCTGATGTAGCGGTTACGGCTAAGGTATTCGGCCACTTTCTGCCACAGTTCTTCCTCAGTGTAGCTGGCCGAACGGGTGCTGTCGGCCGCCTTCTCAAATCTTGTGCTCTCCCTTACGGCCTTGAGCAGTTTCTGCTCGGGGCGGAACCGCAGCGTGCGAATGCTGATATCGGCGGCCGTAGGCGCCTCTTGGTCGGGCTTTAGGGCCACTCCGAGCGACAGGTAGCCTATCTCCGGCAGGTAGAAACGGTGGCCACTGGAGAGCTGACGCACTATGCCGGCGCTCAGTTCGGCCATGACGGCCTTCACGTCGGCACGCTTCAGCGTGGTGTTGGCCTCAATTTCGTGTTCAAGTTGGTCGGCATTCATGGCCGGAAGTTGCCTCAGGCGCACAAACTTGCGCTTCTTTCCGCTTCCCGAGGCATTGTTGATGTCTTGTAGTTCGTATTTTATTGCCATAATAAAAGAAATTGTTTACTATCGGCACAAAATTACTACATGCGAAAAGCGATGTCAAGAGGCAGCCCCGAATTATAATATTTATTAACGTCGCGCAATTGTTGCCCTGACGGCTCTCAATTGAGGTCAGAACGGACAACAGTTGTGGTCAGAATGCGCATCAATTGATGGCCGTTAGCGTTTGTTGCCCTTTCGCAGCGTGGCAAGACTTTCTGTGTGTTGTGAAAAATATACCATACAGATGTGATAAACCGTTTGAATGGAAATTCATAACTTTGCAATCAATATGGCAAAGCAAGACAACAAATGGCGGCCGGCACTGAAAGCTGCATTCCCTTACACCATTCCCATATTTGCGGGGTTCTGGTTTCTCGGCATGGCTTATGGCCTGCTGATGAACAAATCGGGCTTTGCCTTCTACTGGCCTATGCTTATGGCCATGACGATATTTAGCGGCTCGGTTGAGTTTGTTGCTGTAAAGATGCTTCAAGGCAGCTTCCACCCGCTGCAAAGTTTCCTTATAGCCCTGCTAATATGTGCCCGACACCTGTTTTATGGACTGTCTATGCTTGATAAGTTCAAGCACACCGGATGGAAGAAAATACCGCTAATCTACGGCATGTGCGATGAAACCTTCTCCATAAACTATACGGCCAAGATTCCGGAAGGAGTGGATCGGGGGTGGTTTATGCTATGGGTTACGGTGCTCGACTACCTGTATTGGGTTACCGGAGCCACGCTTGGAGCCCTTGTCGGCAACTGGATCAAGTTTGACACCCGTGGACTTGATTTCGTGATGACGGCCATGTTTGTTACCATTTTCATGGAGCAGTGGATGAAGGAGCGCAGCCACGTGGCCTCAGTAGCCGGCTTGGCTATTTCGGCTTTGTGCCTTTTGGCGCTTGGAGGCAGCAGGTTTGTTATTCCGGCCATGGCCTTTATGCTCCTGTTCTTTATGAGCCTTAGGAGTAAACTCGACGTTAACAGGAAGGAGGCAGCCCAATGACGCTGGCCCAACAAATAGCTACCGTGGCCGTGCTTGTGGCAGGTACGGCCCTGACAAGGTTTCTTCCGTTCTTCGTTTTCCGCAGTAAGGAAACGCCACATGCCATACAGTATCTTGGCACAGTGCTTCCGCCGGCCGTGTTTGGCATGCTTGTGGTTTACTGTCTTAAGGATGTCGACTTTGCAAGTGGGTGGCACGGGCTGCCCGAACTGCTCGGAATAGCCGCCACTGTGGTGCTGCACCTGTGGCGGAGGCAAATGCTTCTGAGCATATTCGGCGGAACCGCGGTCTACATGTTATTGGTTCAGCTCGTGTTTTAATGGCCTTCGGGATGCGAAAACAGAAAGTCCCGGACTCCACCTCGCGGTGAATTCCGGGACGAACTTAACAACCAATAAAAGAAATAGATAGTTGTTACCTGATGAACAGTAGTTCGCGATACTTTGGAAGGGTCCACAACTCATCGGAAACTACCAGCTCTAACTTATCGATTTGGCGGCGAATGGTGCCCATAAGCGGCTCCACAGTGTCGTGGTAGGCTATGGCTTTCTCCCTCGCGCTTTCTATTTTGTTGGCCACTTTGCGTGCATCGATGAGCTCCGATACGCCCTTTTCGATTATCTCGGTACGTTCAGCGATGGTCCGTATCAGGTTTATGTTGCGGTCGGCAACCTTCTCTGCGGTCTCACGGCCGAATATATCAATCATGTTTTCCACGTTTTTGGCCAGCTGACTCTGGTAGTGCGTGGCCACAGGAATGATGTGGTTCATGGCCAAGTCGCCCATAACGCGGGCTTCTATCTGTATTTTCTTGGTGTAGGTCTCCCACTTTACCTCGTTGCGGGCTTCGAGTTCGCCACGCTTCATCACTCCTGTCGACTCGAACATCTTTATGGACGACTCGCTGAGATAATTGTCAAAGATAAGCGGAGCCGACTTCTCGGTGTCCAGACCACGCTTTTCGGCCTCGGCAACCCATTCGTCGCTGTAGCCGTTACCATCGAAGTGGATAGGCGCGCAGGTCTTAATGTCGTCCTTTACTACAGAGAGTATGGCGGCCATCTTGTCCTCGCCTTTTGCAATAAGAGCGTCAACACGGGCCTTAAAGTCGTTGAGGGCCTCGGCAACGGCGGTGTTCAATGCTATCTGAGCACTGGCACAGTTGGCTGAAGAGCCCACTGCGCGGAACTCGAAGCGGTTGCCTGTGAATGCGAAAGGAGAAGTACGGTTGCGGTCTGTGTTGTCTCTCATGATGTCGGGTATCTCCGGAATGTCGATCTCCACACCTTCTTTACCCTTGATAGTGAGCGCATCCTTGTCGCTCTTCTCTATGTGCTCGAGCACGTCGCTTACGGTCTTGCCGAGGAAAGAGGAGATAATGGCTGGTGGTGCCTCGTTGGCGCCAAGGCGATGGGCGTTGCCTGCGTCCATGATAGAGGCTTTGAGGAGCCCGTTATGACGGTAAACGCCCATCAGTGTTTCAACAATGAACACCACGAAGCGCAGGTTGTCGGTTGGCGTCTTGCCCGGTCCGTGGAGCAATATGCCCGTATCGGTGGCCAGCGACCAGTTGTTGTGCTTGCCTGAACCGTTGATTCCGTCGAATGGTTTCTCATGGAGCAGCACTTCGAAGCCGTGCCTGTGGGCCACTTTCTTCATCAAGCTCATGAGCAACATGTTGTGATCGACGGCCAAATTGGTCTCTTCGAATATAGGAGCGCACTCAAACTGGTTGGGCGCAACTTCGTTATGGCGTGTCTTTACAGGTATGCCGAGCTCCAGTGCCTGTATTTCCAGCTCCTTCATGAAGGCCTGAACGCGCTCAGGAATGGTGCCGAAGTAGTGGTCGTCCATCTGCTGATCCTTAGCCGAACTGTGGCCCATGAGGGTTCGACCGGTGAGAACAAGGTCGGGACGGGCCTCATACAGGTCCTTGTCAACGAGGAAGTACTCCTGCTCCCAGCCAAGATTGCTTATTACTTTCTTAACATCGGGATAGAAATAGTGGCTCACGTTGGTTGCAGCCACATTTACAGCATGGAGCGCACGCAGCAATGGGGCCTTGTAGTCGAGGGCCTCGCCGGTGTAGGAGATGAATATAGTGGGGATGCAGAGCGTATCATCCATGATGAAAACGGGCGATGTAGGGTCCCAAGCAGAGTAGCCGCGAGCCTCGAAAGTGCTGCGAATGCCACCAGAAGGGAACGAACTGGCGTCAGGTTCCTGCTGTACGAGCAGCTTGCCTGAGAACTCTTCGATCATGCCACCCTTGCCATCGTGCTCTATAAAGGCATCATGCTTCTCGGCTGTGCCCTCTGTGAGCGGCTGGAACCAATGGGTGTAGTGGGTAACACCGTTTTCGTCGGCCCACTGTTTCATGCCTTTTGCCACCGCATCGGCTATCGAACGGTCGAGGCTGGCGCCGTTGTCAATCACGTCAATGAGCTTTTCGTAGACGTCGGCAGGCAGGTATTTGTACATCTTCTGCCTGTTGAATACTTTCTTTGCAAAGTATTCAGACGGTCTTTCTACTGGGCTGATTACCTCCAAAGGCTTTTTCTTGCTGGCCTCTGCTACAGCTTGGAATCTTAAGTTGTCCATATTTGATAGTTATTGGATGTTAGTATTTAACCTGTTATGGTCTTGATTTTTATTTCTTGAAGTACTTGCTTAGCCTGTCCATGGCCTCAATACAGTCGGCGCGGTCACCGAAACTGGTGAGCCGTATGTAGCCTTCGCCACTTGGGCCGAAACCTACTCCCGGCGTGCAGACAACCTGAACGCCGTACAGCATATCATCAAAGAACTTCCAACTGGATATTCCGTTGGGCGTGCGAACCCAAAGATAAGGTGCGTTTTCACCTCCATAGACGCTGAAACCCAATGATGTGAGGGCCTCGCGCATGATGCGCGCGTTCTCCATATAATAATTAATGGTGTCTCGAGTCTGCTCCTTGCCCTCGGGAGTGTATATGGCTGCGGCTGCACATTGTGAGATATAGCTTACTCCATTGAACTTTGTCGTCTGATGACGGTCCCATAACGGGTTCAAGGGATGGCGCTCTCCGTTGATGTCGAAGGCGGTAAGTTCGTGCGGAACCACAGTGTAGCCACATCTGACGCCAGTGAATCCCGCCGTCTTGGAATAGCTGTGGAACTCGATGGCACACTTACGGGCTCCTCGTATTTCATATATGGAGTGTGGAGTTTCATCGTCTTGGATGTAGGCCTCATAGGCTGCGTCGTAGAAGATTATGGAATCGTTCTTTAAAGCATAGTTAACCCATTTGCGAAGTTGCTCCTTTGTTATCACCGTTCCGGTGGGGTTGTTGGGATAACACAGATATATTATGTCAACACGGTGGTCAGGTATCGGCGCCACAAAGTTGTTTTCGGCCGTGCAAGGCAGATAAGTTACGTTGCTCCACTTGCCGTTTTCGAACTTGCCGGCACGCCCGTTCATTACATTTGAATCAATATAGACAGGGTAAATGGGGTCGGTAACGGCCATGGAATTGTCCCAACGTGCCAGCTCACCTATGTTTCCGGTGTCACTTTTGGCTCCATCGTTGACAAATATCTCATCCGGGCTCAAGTGAACCCCACGAGGAAGGAAGTCGTTTTTTACGATAGCTTCGCGCAGAAACATATATCCCTGCTCCGGGCCATAGCCATGGAAGGTATCCTTATGGCCCATTTCGTCGACTGCCTTGTGCATGGCCTCAATCACGGCGGGGCATAAAGGCTGGGTTACATCGCCAATACCGAGGCTTATTACCCGTGCTTTAGGATGGGAAACCTTGTAGGCGTTGACCTTCTTTGCAATGTCAGCGAAGAGGTAATTCTTCTGTAATTTTAAGTAATGCTCATTAATCAGTGCCATGAGATATTTCTTTTAGGTTGTTGCTTTCTTGTTGTTCCGGCAGTGCTACTTCACCTTCGAAAGCGAATTCTGCCGGTCCTGTCATGTAGATATGGCCGTCATACTTGTACCATTCTATATGAAGAGTGCCGCCGTCCATTATGATATCCGACTCCATTCCTGCTTTTTTAGCCAGCGTGGCGGCCACTGCTGTGGCGCAAGCGCCTGTGCCGCAGGCCATGGTGATGCCGCTTCCGCGCTCCCAAACACGTGTGCGGAGCTTGCCGGGAGACAGCACTTGGGCAAATTCTATGTTGCAACGCTCGGGGAAGGAAGGGCTGAATTCGAGCTCGCTGCCGAGTTTTGCCACGTCCACATTATTTATATTGTCGACAAAAACAACGTAGTGAGGATTGCCCATGCTTACGAAGATGCCGTTGACGGTGGTGCCATCGGCCAGCTGTGGCTTTTCTCCGGTGAACTGATTGCTGTCAACAAGCGTTGGCTTGAGCATGTCAACAGTTACGCTTTCCACTGTTTTGCTGTCGGGTGAAAGGTGCAAATTGAGTGTTTTGATGCCACTGGGTGTCTGTAAAGCTATCTGTTTTTTGCGGCAGATGCCTTTCTCAAAGAGGTATTTGCCAATACATCGGCTCGCATTACCACACATCATGGCCTCGCTTCCGTCAGCATTGAATATGCGCATACGGGCATCTGCTCCGGCCTCAGTAGGCTTACAGATGAGTACAAGTCCATCGCTGCCGATGCCAGTATGGCGGTTGCTCCAGACCTTAGCACATGTTTCGGGGTCAGGAATTTCCGTATTTAAGGTGTCAACATATATATAATCGTTGCCGGCACCATGCATTTTCGTGAAGTGGATTGTCTCTGCCATGATACTATCTGTTTCCTTTCGGTATGTAAGTATTGTGTATTTGTTCTCTATTTCTGTTGCAAAGTTACATCAAAATGTCATAACTAAAGCATAAAGATAGGGAAAAAGAACCTTGAAAATCAACTTTAGTGTGAAAATGTAAGGAATATGTTTAAAAATGTTTTCAATTTGATAAGCAAATCGAAGCAATGCTACTCAAATCGAAAGTTAATCCTATTTTTAACTATCTAAATGCTAATCAAATCGTTATAAAATTAGCAAATTGTCGTAATTTTGCATCGATTAATTGCATAAAGTAAGACGAAAGGATTGAAGTAACATTAAAACGAAAGGCAATCATGAAGAAAATTGAAGCAATTATCCGCAAGACGAAATTTGAAGAGGTGAAAGAAGCCTTGCTCGCAGCAGACATTGAGTGGTTCTCTTATTATGATGTCAGAGGCGAGGGAAAGATGCGTCAGGCCAGGATTTATCGTGGAGTGATGTACGATACAAGCTCCATAGAACGCGTACTTCTCAATATTGTGGTGCGCGACAAGAACGTTGAGAGAACAATAGCGGCCATAGAGGGAGCAGCTAAGACCGGTGAGATAGGTGATGGGCGCATATTCATTATTCCGGTTGAGGATACTATACGGATACGAACCGGTGAGAGAGGCGACATAGCCCTATACAATGCAGAGCAGGAAAAATAGAGTGGCACTCCACAATATTTAAATAACACACAGACAAAGGATAGCAACAACACTAAAACACATTAATAATATGACAATTCAAGACTTAGGAATATCCCTCGATACCGTATGGTTGCTGCTTGCAGCCATGCTTGTGTTCTTCATGCAACCGGGCTTTGCGCTCTGCGAAGCAGGATTTACGCGTCGTAAGAATACCGCTAACATACTCTTCAAGAACTTTGTTGATTTCATGATAGGGTCTGTTTTGTTCTGGTTTGTTGGCTTTGGCTTCATGTTCGGGTCCAATGGCCAGGGCTTCATAGGTATGCCAAATTTCGGTGATCTCTCGTGGTATCACAACGCTGCAGGCCTTCCGACGGAAGGAGAGCTTATGTTCCAGACCGTATTCTGTGCAACTTCGGCTACGATTGTGTCTGGAGCAATGGCAGAACGCACTAAATTCTCAATGTATTGCGTGTATTCCTTCTTCATTTCCCTGCTCATTTATCCAACCAGCGGCCACTGGACGTGGGGTGGAGGATGGCTGAACGCGGCCGACGGAAACTTCATGATGCAGACGTTTGGTACGAGTTTTCATGACTTTGCTGGCTCTGCCGTGGTTCATTCGGTAGGCGGAATCCTTGCCTTTATCGGTGCTATAGCCCTCGGACCACGCATCGGCAAGTATCGCAAGGATGGCAAGAGCAATGCCATACCGGGCCACAACCTGACCCTTGCTGCCCTTGGCGTGTTCATCTTGTGGATGGGCTGGTTCGGATTCAACCCTGGCTCTACTCAGGCGGCCGCTGGTGTGGAGGCCAGAACAAGCATCTCTCATGTGTTCTTGACCACGAATCTGTCGGCTGTGGCAGGTGGACTGGCCACTATGATATATACTTGGGTAAAGTATGGCAAACCCTCTTTTTCTCTGACTCTTAACGGAATACTTGCCGGACTGGTGGCTATTACGGCCGGATGTGATATGGTTAGTCCTGCGGGAGCTGTAGTGATAGGCGCCATAGCCGGTACAGTACTACCCATAAGCGTTGCCTTCATCGACCAAAAGCTCCACATCGACGATCCGGTAGGTGCAAGCTCTGTTCACGGAGTGTGTGGTATTCTTGGTACAATACTAACCGGTGTGTTCAGCGTATCGGAGGGATGTCTTTACGGTCATGGTTTCAGTTTCCTTGGAGCCCAGTTGTTTGGAATTGTAGTTATAGACCTTTGGGCCACAGTTATGGGACTTCTGCTTTTCTTTGGCATAAAGAAGACTGCGGGACTGCGCGTTGATCGCCGCATCGAGGAGGAAGGACTCGACATTTATGAGCATGGTGAGAGCTGCTATAACAGTTGATACCATAGGCTGAATAAGATAATTAGGTTTACAGTAATAATTCTTTCTACTTCTCAACGGGCCGTTATGTAGGTCATTGACAGCGGTCAAGACCGATGCGGCCCGTTGCCATTCAACACAACAACACAAACACAATTATTATGAGAAACAGAAGATTATTTTTAGGCCTATTGCCCACAATACTAGTAACTGTGGTTATGCCATTAGAGGCTCAAGACAAGTTGGAAGGCAGTGTTAAGGCTGATTTTGTGAGTACATATCTGTGGCGTGGCACCAATCCAGCTATAGCTTCAGTGCAGCCTACACTCGGATTGGCCTACAAAGGACTGTCACTTTCGGCTTGGGGAAATGTAGCTTTCAAAGGGAAAGAGTATGAAAATGGAGTGGAGACAGGTAGAAATGTTGATGAGTTTGATCTTACATTGTCTTACTCTACGCATGGACTTACGTTTGGTGTAACCGATTATTACTTCGATTATGATGGCCATCCGTACTTCAAATATGCCTCACACGAGACTTCTCACATTTGGGAGGCATTCTTGGGTTATGACTTCGGGATTATAAATGCTATTTGGTATACTAACATAGGAGGTGCCGACGGGGTGAATAAGAAAGGCAATAGAGCCTATTCTTCATATGTAGAACTGAATGCTCCCTTTCGTTTAGCTACGATTGATTGGGTTGCCACACTTGGATTCGTACCTTATGCAACGACGCTTTATCCTGATGCTGAAGGCTTTGCGGTGAACAATGTGGCGTTGAAAGCAACAAAGAGCATTATCATAACCAGTCATTTCTCATTGCCGATATTTGCCCAAATCATGACTAATCCATCAACTCAAAAAGTCTGGTTCATGGCTGGATTCACACTGGAGCCATAGGCTGGAGAGTTCCGTTGCTCTGAAAAGTGTGGTTCAGTAATTGACAGTGGGGACGTCTTGCTATCTGTCGAGAACATATTTTGAGAGTGCCTCTTTGAGATTGCAAAAGTATACTTTCGCAGTATGATAGATCCGCTGCAAAAATAAGGTTGATTGGTCAGCTAATAAAGTCACTGTTCCTTTATTGTAGCATGATGTGGCAACAGTTAATTTCTATAGAAATGTATCTCTGACATAATACATAGAATTAGGTATAATTCGGAAAATTATTCATTTTGTTTTTTAAAAATTAAAAAATATCATAACTTTGCTATCGCTTAATGTAAAAATGTTAAATCCATGAACAACTGTATCAAAAGGACTTTCTTAGCTTGCTTGGCACTTGCCAGCATGACCATGGCAATGGCCCAAGTAGACACTAAGTCCACAACACAGCAGCGGGCCATCTCGCCGGAACGGATGGCAAAAGCAAAGCAGATGGCAGGATGGCTGCAAAACGGCCGATTGCCATACTCTATTCCCGTCAACCAAGCCACCAACACCACACCGACCAATGGCGGCAAACCGTCGCGCGCGTTGAAGCCTATGCTTGCCAACCCAAGCGACAGTGTTACGCTAACGGGCTACATGATCACTTGCCTTAGTGGCACTGAGCCTAACCCACGTTGGGTGTACTCATGGCCGGCCACTACCAATCCCACGCTGACCGGGCTGGGATACTTGGGCTTCGAGACGTTGGGAACATTCTATGGCGGCGACTTCTTCGATGACGGTGACAAGTTCTGCATTATCGACGGACTGTCAATGTTCGGCATGAACTTCTACACCTATTTTGAGTATGAAACCAAGAACTGGACACTGACGCGCCAAATCGACTTGTCTGACTTCTCGCTGATGTCGACCGAGACGGCCTACGACCCTGTTACCGACAAGATATACGGCTGCTTCTATTCGGCCGACGGAAAGCAGATGGAGTTTGGCATAGTGAGCTACTTAAACCAGAAGCGCACCACCATTGCCACCCTTTCGCAACCTATCATGGCCATGGGCGCCACAAGCAAGGGCAAGATCTATGGCGTTGGACTGGATGGAAACCTCTACAACATCGACAAGACCACGGGTGCGCTGACTTTGGTGGGCGCAACAGGCGTAAAGCCTATGGGCAGCTTCCAGAGTGGCGACATCGACCACAAGACCGACATCTTCTACTGGACGGCAATCAATGCCGACACAATAGCCTCGCTCTACACCGTTGACCTGAACTCAGGCGCGGCGACTAAGGTTACCGACTATGCCAACCGCTGGCAGTGGGGTGCCGTCAATGTGCTGCATGGACCAAACGACGGCGCTCCCGGCAAACCGGAGAACGTGAGCTACGACTTCAGCAATGGCTCGACAACCGGCACGCTCACTTTCACTGTGCCTGACAAGACTGTAAATGGCAACACGCTCAGCTCAACAGGACTCACATACTACGTGGAAGTCGACGACTCTGTCTATGAGACTGGCGCCGCCACCCCTGGGCAGACCATCACCAGCAAACAGATTGCCCTGACCACGGGCAACCGCTACTTCAGAATCTACCTGCACAATGAGGCCGGATGGGGCGAGAAGTACAAGAACACGTTGTTTATTGGCCACGATGTTCCTGCCACAGTGGGCAGCATCACCGCGACAGCCGACACCGCTTCATATACCGTCAAGGTGAACTGGACGGCTCCCACAAAGGGCAAGCACAATGGATACCTTGAGCCGGCAAGATTGAAATACGACATCTATCGCAACGACTCGCTCATCGCCAATGCCATCAGCGACACCACACTCATCGACACAATAGGGCGCAAACCGTACTACGGCTACCGCTACAAAGTGTTCCCAAGGGTTGACAACTACGTGGGCGACTCGCTCGTGTCGGAGGCTGTACGACTTGGTGAGCCTATCATCCTGCCATATTCGCAGCAGTTCAACAAGAGCTACGATGTCGACGCCTTTACCATACTCGACACCAACAAGGATGGCCACACATGGGAGTGGGGCTTTTACGACGACCACGAGGAGTTCAAGACTTTGAAGTATCATGGCGCCAACTTCTCCGACGCCTACCATTATGAGCCTGACAGCACGCTAAAGGATGCCGACGACTGGGCCTTCACTCCGCCAATGTACTTCGACGCCAACTACACCTACGTCATCAACTTCGACTACTTTGCCCAAAGCAATCTCTATCCGCAGAAGATGGAAGTGAAGTTTGGCAACGCTCAAACTGTTGAGGCCATGACTACACAGGTTATGCCACAGACAGACATAAACAACGACGTCAATTCAAAGGCCAACTATAGTGCGGTAGTTTCTGTGCCCACAAGCGGCGTGTATTACTTCGGGTTCCACAGCCTCTCCGCGAAGAATCACGCTTACTACCTGCACGTGGACAACCTGAAGGTGGAGCAAGGCCAGGAAGTGCTTATCCCCGACACAGTTGCCGGTCTGACAGTGAAAGGCAACAAGGGCGACTACCATGCCACTGTGAACTTCACCACGCCTTCCACCACAATCAACGGCAAGAAACTCTCTGAGCTTTCGAAGGTGGAGGTTTACCGCATCGCCAAGGAGGGTGTATTCAGTACCAAGACCGACACGGTGCTGGTGAAGACCATCAACAACCCTGGATTGGGGCAAGCAATCGTAGTGGAAGACTCTATGGTCAACCATATAGACTCACTCATGTTCCGCACCAATTTCGGCAGCGATTTTGGTTTTGGCGGCAACAATCTCACATATAAGGTTAGGGCCTGCGTGGGCGACTTTACTGGTGTGGAAGCACAGGAGACAGCGTTCATCGGCCTCGACCAGCCACTGCCGCCAGATTCTGTTTGGGGCTGGCGCAACAGCGAGACCTCAGCCACCATCAATTGGACAGCCGCTCGTGGCGACCACGGACTATATGGTGGATGGGTTGACCCAGAGCAGTTCACCTACAACATCAACGGCAAGGGTGCCTACACCACATTGGTGTCGGGCGTAAAGGGACTTACCGCAGAAATTAAACTGCCAAATACCGGCACGCAGCAACTCTATAATATCGGCGTAACAACACGCATGCCCGAACTGGCAGGTAACGGCTACGGCGCAGGTCCATATTTCGTGGTAGGCGCACCATGGAAGCTTACGGCTAACGCCCCATTCAGTGAGACGTTCACAAGGCGGAACCCAACCAACGCGGCCAAATTCTTTGGCGTTATCGGCAGCCATGTAGCCTTGCAAAACACGCGTGATCGCGCTGGTGTGAGCAGTTCTTCGAGGAGGGGTGTGCTCAGATACCAGGGTTCTTCCAACTCCACAGGGCCATCGCTTGGCGTTTTCCCAAGAATAGACTTCTCTGCCGTGTCCAATCCTGAGATGACATTCTATTGCATGGGCTATGCTGGCGACACAATACGTGTTGAGGCTATGACGGCGGATGGCACTACCGACACCTTGGCTGTGATTACAGAATACGCCGCCAACGTCTCCAGCTCAAGTGCAAAGTGGAGCAAGGCTGAGCCTATCGTTGTCAGCCTGAAGAAGTATGCTGGCAACAGCAATGTGCTATTGCTCTTCAACTTCAGCGGTACTCAGACCATCTACATCGATGATATCTCCATTGCCGAGAACACCACTGGCATCAGCGGTGTGGCCTTCAACAATAATGAGCCGTTCGACGCCTATTCAGTCGACGGACGCTGCGTGGCTAAGGGCATAACCAGCGTTGCCGGCCTTGCCAAGGGTGTCTACATCATCCGCATGGGCGATAAAGCGATGAAAGTTAGCGTAAAGAACTGATAGTAGAACATACTAAGCTATATGAAGCCGGTGGAAGCTAAGCGCCTCCACTGGCTTTTCTTTTTTTACTACAACAGGGGGCGAACGCACATAACTACAAAGAGGGCGCATAGCAAAAAATCCATGCGCCCTCTCGTCCGTAAATCTTTAAATTGCACTATTTAGAAAATGCCTGATTGCAGGTTCGCGCCTCACGGCGTTCCCCCTTAATCTTGCATCCAATGTTACCCTTAATCAATCCTTTTGATTTACCCTAAATTAAGAACCTCTGTCCTATTGAACCTAAAACAATCTAACAATTCTACC
>CAZUWO010000026.1:16824-28801 GCA_964623995.1 uncultured Prevotella sp.
CGGCGTTCCCCCTTAATCTTGCATCCGTTTGTTACCCTTCGTCCAATCTTCTTGACTTACCTCAAAATAGAACCTCTGTCCTATTGAACCTAAAACAATCTAACAATTCTACCTAAAAAAACTAAAAACCTAAATCTATACTACTAACCTAAACAATCTTTTCTTTTGACAGTGCAAAGGTACGTATGTATTTTATTATAACCAAAAATCTAAACTCTGTTTATTTGTTTTTAAGCGAATTTTTGATTTCGGTCAAGAAAAATTGTGTTCGTACACACTTTTATGTGCCTTTATGGGTTATTTAAACACCAAAGTGGTGAGGTTCTGCTTGTTAAACAGACTGTTGGCAACCTCATAAATCTGCTCAGAAGTTATGTTGTCAATCTTGTCGAACAACTGTTTCATGTCGCGAAGTTTACCATAGTGAAGGAAGGTCTTTGCAGCATCGAGCGTAAAGTTTTCCCTATTGTCGGAAGATATGCCCAATTGGCCTTTCAGTTGTAACTTGGCGGCGTCGAGAATATCTTTGGCTAAAGGCTCATTCATCAGTTTGTCGAGTTCTTTTCTTACCAAATCGAGGCATTGTTGGTAGTTGTTTTTGTCGCAACCGAAGTATACACACCACACGCCAGTATCACCATAGCAGGTCATTGAGCTTTCTACAGTGTAGACAAGTCCATTGCGTTCGCGCAAGGAAAGATTGAGTCGGGCGTTCATTCCCGGTCCTCCGAGCATGTTGTTGAGCAGAAACAGTGGCATGCGTTGGCTGTTGTTGGCCGCAAAAGCTCGGCATCCGATCATTACATGGGTTTGATGGGTGTGTCGAAGTTCCTCCACGAGGCCTGTTCTGTGGGCTTTTGGTGTTGTCAGGGGGCGGGTTTCAGCAAATGTTTTCTGTTCTTTGGCCACGCTGGTGTGCAAGTTTTGGCAAAGCAAATCTATGACTTGCTCCCATTCTACGTTGCCCGAGACGAAGAAAACGCTATTGTCGGGGCGGTAATAGCGGTGGGTGAAGAATTGTGCGTCAGCCGTGGTGAAACTCCTTACGCACTCTGTTGTGCCCAGAATGTTGTGCCCTAGCGGATGGCCGGCAAAGAGAAGATTCTCAAACTTGTCGTATATCAGGTCGTATGGGTTGTCGTTGTAGCTCTCTATTTCGTCGCAAATCACCTCTACTTCCTTTGTTATCTCCTTTTGAGGATGCACAGAGTGGAATACAATATCGCTCAGAAGGTCTACCGCACGTGGCAACCACTGCCTCAATACTGCCGCATAGAAAACGGTGTCTTCTTTGGTTGTATAGGCATTCAGTTCTCCTCCTACACTCTCAAGGTAGTCTATAATCTGCAGGGAGGAGCGCTTTTCGGTGCCTTTGAATGCCATGTGCTCACAGAAATGGGCCAATCCCTCCTGTCCAGGGGATTCATCGCGTGTGCCTGTATCTATGCTAAAGCCACAGTAAACCACTGGAGAGGCCATCTTTTTGTGCATTACCCTTAGACCGTTGCTGAGTGTTATGGTGTTATAAGTGTTTTCCATTGACTGCAAAAATAATAAAAAAGCTGCCGAAAACCCATCCATTCCCGACGTTTTTAGTTAATTTTGCACATTGGATAAATATAAGAAAGATATCACGATGAGGAAAGTTATAGGAATAGGAGAAACAGTTCTCGACATTATATTCAGGAATGGCAATCCCACGAGTGCATTGCCAGGAGGTTCTGTTTTCAATGCTATAGTGTCGCTGGGGCGCTGTGGTGTGCCATCAACCATGATAACAGAACTCGGCAATGATATAGTAGGGCGCAAAGCTAAGGCCTTTCTTGAGAAAAACAATGTGGATACTGGCAACGTGAGTGTTATGGCAAACAGCAAGTCTCCCATATCTTTGGCATTCCTCGACGACAATAACGACGCCGAATACCTGTTCTATAAAGATGAGAATAGGGACCGTCTGGAGTTTTCTTACCCTGAAGTGAACCCCGATGACATTGTCCTATTCGGTTCGTTCTATTCGGTTAATCCTGTGGTAAGGCCTCTTGTGGTCGGCCTTCTAGATAATGCAAGAGCCCACGGGGCTATAATCTACTACGACGTTAACTACCGTCCGGCCCACCGTGATGATGTTATGCGCATCACTCCCGATCTGCTTGACAACCTTGACTATGCGGATATAGTGCGTGGAAGCAATGAAGACTTCGATGTACTCTACAAAATGAATGACGCAGACAAGGTATATGAGTCGGAAATATCATTTTATTGCCGTAGGCTTATATATACTCAAGGCACTGGCTCGGTGGTACTTCATGCCGATGGGGGACTGCGTTTAGAAATGCCAACACCTAGAGTAGAAGCCGTAAGCACCATAGGTGCGGGCGATAACTTCAATGCCGGCTTCATTTATGCTCTGCTTCGTGATGGCATTACAAGAGCAGACTTGGAACGAGGACTAAAGCAGGAGCAGTGGCAGAGGCTTATTGGTACTGCCCAAGCCTTTGCTGCCGACAGCTGTAAGGACATATATAATTATGTGTCAACTGATTTTGGTAACACTATGAGGCTTGGTTGACTTTTTGATAATTATATTTTGGCATTGTGATGATATAGCCATCGCTATATGATAATTATGATATCGCCTTGCTTTCATGTCAATGTTGTAAATGCCGTAACTCCTAAAGACGGGCGATACAAGACTAAAAATATTGAGGACTCAACGAATCAGAAGGTTGCCATTATAGATTTTTATTAATAATACAGATAGAAGCCATCCCTTTTAACGCATGTATGAAATGCTTATAGATATCAAGTTGCCAATCAGTCTCAAAAAAAATTGCCAATAAATCACAATAATACAAAAAGAATTACTATTTTTGCAGTTTGTAAGAGAGAATTGCTTGAACTGAGAAATGGCAGAAAGCTACAAGAAAACAATCGACATCGACAATGTGCTGAGGCAGAAAATGGGTAGCAAAGCCCATTTGGTGCCGCAGTTTGCTGTACGCTGGCTCAAGAAGATAGTACATGAAGACGAGGTCAATAAGTTCTTATGGGAGAGCCGAAGCTTGTCCGGTACGGAATGGCTGACAGAGTGTGTACGCTATCTTAAGATGGATATCACGATAGAAGGCGTGGAGAATTTGCCTAAGAAAGATGATGGCAAGTTCTATACTTTTGTGTCAAATCATCCATTGGGAGGCCAGGACGGCGTGGCGTTAGGTTCTATAATAGGTCGCCATTACGACGGCAAGTTCCGATATTTGGTCAACGACCTGTTGCTCAACCTGCCAGGACTGAAGCCCGTTTCGGTGGGAATAAACAAGACAGGCCATCAGAGCCGCAACTTCCCGCTAATGGTAGAGTCGGCATTTCAGGGCCAAAACCATGTGATAATGTTTCCTGCCGGACTCAACTCGCGCGAGAATCACGGCGTAATACATGACCTGCCATGGAAGAAAACCTTTGTTTCTAAGAGCGTAGAGTACCAGCGCGATGTGGTGCCGATATACTTCAGCGGCCGCAATAGTGAGCGCTTCTATCGCATAGCACGGTGGCAGAAGCGGCTCGGACTTAAGGTAAATATAGCCATGCTGTTCCTCGTTGACGAGATGTATCGCAATGTTGGCAAGAAATTTACGGTGAAAATAGGCCACCCTATACCTTGGCAGGCTTTCGATCGTAGCCGCACTCCGCAAGAGTGGGCACTGTGGGTGGAGGATAAAGTCTATGAACTCTGACCGAAATAGCATTCTAAGAATAAACGAAAAAAGAACTGAAGAAGAGATAAGACCAATGGAAGAAGAGATAATCAAGCCTGTTGACAAACAGCTTTTGCTCAAGGAACTGACCCCGGACAAGCAGCTACGCTCAACCAATAAGAGTCACAATGAGATATATGTGATTACAGCGAAGAACTCTCCAAACGTGATGCGCGAGATAGGAAGGCTGCGAGAGGAAGCTTTTAGGACTGCCGGAGGAGGCACAGGCAAGGCTGTTGACATTGACGAATTTGATACAATGGACAATGGATGCCGCCAGCTGATAGTCTGGAATCCTGAGGACGAGGAGATAATAGGTGGCTACCGCTATCTCTTTGGCGATGATTGGAAGATAGACAAGAGCGGCCAACCAATTCTCGCCACAAGCCATATGTTCCACTTCTCCGACAAATTCATGAGCGAATATGCCCCTTATACTGTTGAGCTTGGGCGCTCATTCGTAAGTCTTGAGTATCAGAACGTACGCAAGCATCCGCGTTCCATTTTCGCTCTCGATAATCTTTGGGATGGTCTTGGCGCACTTACAGTCATCAATCCGCGTTGCAAATACTTCTTCGGCAAGATGACAATGTATCCCAGTTACATACGCAAAGGCCGCGATATGATACTCTTTTTCCTCAAGAAATATTTTGATGACAAGGAAAATCTCATAACTCCAATCAAGCCTTTGAAGATAGAAACGCCTGCCGAAGAGCTGGAATCGATTTTCACAGGCGACAATTTCAAGGAAGATTATCGCATTCTGAATCATCAGATCCGTGAGATGGGCTATAACATACCGCCGCTAATCAACGCTTATATGAACCTAAGCCCTACTATGAAACTATTTGGCACGGCCATAAACTATGGCTTCGGCGACGTGGAGGAAACGGGAATACTGATAGCTGTTGATGAAATCTTTGAAGAAAAGCGCATACGCCACATTGAGAGTTTTGTGCGCGAGCATCCTGAGGCACTCAATATAACCAGCGGAGCCAATAAGATAATCTATCCCGACAATAAGAATTGATAGTAGGATATTGTAATAGTTAATGTTGCTGCCTTATGGAAGAATAATTGGTTAAAATGCTGATATTCTGTCAACAATGCCCTTAAATTAAGTTAAACATTTCGCACAAATCTGCTTTTAGTGCGTCATATTAATAACTTTGCATGGGAATTGCTTTGAAATAAACATCAAATAACCAATAAAACATATAAAAGCTATGACTAAGAAAATTTTATTCCTGTCGCTGGCAGCCGCCGCAATGTTGGTGTCTAGTTGCGCCAGCAAGAAAGAACTCCAGAATTGTCAGGCTGAAAATAAGCAACTGACTACCGACTATCAAGCCGCAAAAGAGAACATTGCAGCTAACCAGGCCACCATATCAAGCCTTAACGATCAGGTGGCTCAGCTAAAAAAGTCTAACTCTGACTTGCAAGGAGCACTTGATAAGAGTTTGAACAACACCAACTCTAACAACATTAACATTTCGAAGCTTGTTGATCAGATTAACGAGTCAAACCAGTACATCCGTCATCTTGTTGAGGTTAAGAGCAAGAGTGACTCACTCAACATGGTGCTTACGAACAACTTGACCCGCTCTTTGTCAAAGGATGAGATGAAAGAGGTGGACGTCCAGGTGCTCAAAGGTGTGGTTTACATCTCGCTTGCCGATAATATGCTCTACAAGAGTGGCTCTTATGAGATTAACGACCGTGCAGAAAAGACTCTGAGCAAGATAGCCAAGATCATCACAGACTATAAGGATTATGACGTGCTCATTGAGGGTAATACTGATAATGTGCCTGTAAACACAAGCAGCCCTGCCATGAAGAACATTCGCAACAACTGGGATCTCTCAGCCCTGCGCGCTTCTTCAGTGGTGCAGTATCTGCAGGATCACTTTGGCGTTAACCCGAAACGTCTCACTGCAGGTGGACGTGGTGAGTACAATCCGTTGGTCAGCAACGACACCGAACTGGGCAAACAGCGCAACCGTCGCACCCAGATTATCATCACTCCTAAGCTCGATCAGTTCATGGACCTTATAGACAAGGCTCCGGAAGACAGCAATAAGTAACCATAAAAAAGTTAGAGATACAACGTTTGGGGGCAATCCTTATCAGTAAGGATTGCCCCTTTCCTGTTTTGGTACGGTCTTTGCATGTAGTTCAATGTAATAGTATAACTTTTTTAAAAACATCAGACTATGGATATCACAAAGAAGATGCAGGACGCATTCAACGCCCAAATCAATCGTGAACTCTATTCGGCCAACCTCTATCAGGAGATGGCTTTTTGGTTCAGTAAAGAGGGATGGAATGGCTTTGCCAGTTGGATGACGAAGCAAAGTGCAGAAGAGAAGGACCACGCTCTGCGCATGGCCGAGTTCGTTTTGGAGCGTGGCGGCGAGGCACATGTTGGAGCAATAGAGGCTCCTGAGGCCAACTTCAGCGACCCGAAGCAGGTGTTTGAGCTTACAATGGAGCATGAGAAGAAGGTAACAGAGCTGATTGACAAACTGGCAGATACGGCAGATGCTGAGCATGACCGCGCTTCGGCCAACTTCATTGATACATTTATTGCCGAACAAGTGCAGGAAGAGAAGAGCGTTCGCGACATCCTGAACCTCTTCCGCCATCGTGACGGCCACACTGTGGCTAACATAGACGACATTCTTGGCCGCAGAGAGTAACCCTAAAGCATTTGCTTTTTTAATAGCATCAGCCCCACATGCCATTGCCATATTGGCAAAGCGTGCGGGGCTTTTTTATTTTCGTGGAATGACAGGTGTTGCCGCTCAGGGGTGAATATCGTTGCTGTAATTTTATTACGAAATAGCTGTAATCTTATTACGGGACTTCCGTAACGACATTACGAAACTTCCGTAACGGCATTACGGGGCTTCTGTAACAACATTACGCAGGTTCCGTAATCTTATTACGGGAATACAATAGCAATTCCGTTGCAGAAAGTATCTGCTTTTATCAGCTTTTTCGGCATGGGCAAAGTTACATAATTTTTGTGCCGGATGCAAGTTTTCCGACTTTTTCTAGTTTGCTCTTAGGTTGCCAAACCGTAGCTTAGGCATCATGGAATTGTCGGTTAGGAAATAGCAAGAGACCGTGATTTCATTCTTTTCCCATTTTTCCAGTCTTAAAAACGGCCAATAACAATTCTTTTTCATGGAAAAACAGTAACTTTGCAACGTATTATAACCTTGAAGGAAAAATATTTAACAACATCAAGAATATGATTGTCTTCTTCAAAACTCCGGCAGAAACAGTGGTTGCAGTTGGTACCGACCACAAGTTCTCTGACAGTGAAACCCGTGAATTGTGCTGGCTTTTCGGCGATGCCGAGTGTCTTTCGGCTGATCATTTGGATGGATTCTTTGTTGGTCCGCGCCGTGAAATGATTACTCCTTGGAGTACAAATGCCGTAGAAATAACCCAGAACATGAGCCTAAAGGGCATTACCAGAATTGAGGAGTACTTCCCTGTAAGCTCGAAAGATGCGGAACACGACGAAATGTTGCAGCGAATGTACGACGGAATAGGCCAGGACGTGTTCACTTCTGGCCGGAAACCGGAGCCCATCAAGTATGTTGACGACCTCGAAAAGTACAATGAGGAAGAGGGATTGGCCCTTTCGCCCGACGAGATAGAATACTTGCACAAGATAGAAAAGCAGAATGGGCGGCCTCTTACCGATTCTGAGATATTCGGCTTTGCACAAATCAATTCCGAACATTGCCGCCATAAGATATTTGGAGGCGACTTTGTGATAGACGGAAAGAAGATGGAGTCGAGCCTGTTCAACCTCATAAAGAAGACCACTCGCGAGCATCCGGGTCGCATTCTCTCTGCTTATAAGGACAATGTGGCCTTTGCCCAAGGTCCCGTTGTGGAGCAATTTGCCCCGAAGGACCAAACCACAAGCGACTATTTCCGCATTACTGACATAGAGAGTGTTATCTCACTGAAGGCTGAAACCCATAACTTCCCAACAACGGTAGAGCCCTTCAACGGCGCCGCAACGGGTACAGGAGGCGAGATACGCGACCGTATGGGTGGCGGAACTGGCTCTTGGCCTATAGCCGGAACGGCAGTATACATGACGGCTTATCCCCGTTTGGGCGGTGGAAGACCGTGGGAGAACGTGTTGCCTGTGCGCAAATGGCTCTACCAGACACCTGAAGAGATACTTATTAAGGCCTCTAACGGAGCGAGTGATTTTGGCAACAAGTTTGGCCAACCGCTCATTACGGGATCCCTTCTCACCTTTGAGCATCAGGAAAATGGTGAGCAGTATGCCTACGACAAGGTGATAATGCTGGCCGGAGGAGTAGGTTATGGCAAAAAACGCGATTGTTTGAAGAAGGAACCACAGCCAGGCAACGACATAGTAGTTGTGGGTGGTGATAACTATCGTATTGGCTTGGGCGGCGGTTCGGTAAGTTCCGTTGACACAGGCCGTTACTCTAACGGCATAGAACTTAACGCAGTGCAGCGTGCTAACCCTGAAATGCAGAAGCGTGCCTATAATCTGGTTAGGGCATTGGTGGAAGACGACAATAACCCAGTGGTAAGTATTCACGATCATGGCTCTGCCGGCCACCTCAATTGTCTGTCAGAACTGGTTGAGGACTGTGGTGGAGAGATTGATATGACCAAACTTCCGATAGGTGATAAAACACTGAGTGCCAAGGAAATTATAGCCAACGAGTCGCAGGAGCGTATGGGATTGCTCATCGATGAGAAACATCTCGACCGCGTAAGGAAGATAGCTGAGCGCGAGCGTGCACCGCTATATGTGGTCGGAAAGACTACAGGCGATGCCCATTTCTCATTTGTTCAGGGCGACGGTGTGAAGCCTTTCGACCTTGATGTGGCCCAGATGTTCGGCCATTCGCCCAAAACTGTTATGACAGATGAGACGGTAGAGCGTCGTTATGCTGACGTTACTTATTCTGTCGACCGTATAGACGACTATATTAATAATGTACTCCAGCTTGAGGCTGTGGCCTGCAAGGACTGGCTGACCAACAAGGTTGACCGTTCTGTTACGGGCAAAGTGGCCCGTCAGCAGTGTCAGGGCAGATTGCAGTTGCCACTTTCCGATTGCGGCGTTGTGGCTCTCGACTATCGTGGGCACAAGGGTATAGCCACGGCGTTGGGCCATGCTCCGCAGGCCGGACTGGCTTCGCCTGAGGCCGGAAGCGTGCTCAGTGTGGCCGAATCGCTTACCAACATTGTTTGGGCACCAATAGTATCAGGCATTGACGGACTTTCACTCTCTGCTAACTGGATGTGGCCTTGCCGCTCACAGAAGGGTGAAGATGCCCGCCTATATACAGCAGTTAAGGCACTGAGTGATTTCAGTATAGCCATAGGAGTTAATGTTCCTACCGGCAAGGACTCCCTCTCCATGAGCCAGCAGTATCCAGATGGCGCAAAAATAATATCGCCGGGAACTGTCATTGTTACCAGTGGCGGCGAGGTGAGTGACGTGCGCAAGGTGGTGAGTCCTGTGCTTAAGAACGACCGTCACTCTACTCTTTATCACATAGATTTCAGCTATGACCAGCTCAGACTGGGCGGAAGTGCTTTTGCTCAGAGCTTGAACAAAGTGGGCTCTGACGTTCCGACGGTCAAGAAACCACTCTATTTTGTTGACTGTTTCAATGCAGTTCAGGAATGTATAAACCGTGGGCTACTGCTTTCAGGCCATGATATTAGTGCCGGTGGACTCATAACAACTCTGCTTGAAATGACTTTTGCCAACACAGAGGGTGGAATCGACATTAAGTTGAGCGACCTTAACGAGGCCGATGTCGTGAAATTGCTGTTTGCTGAGAATCCTGGCATAGTGGTGCAGGTGGCAGACAAGAATCGCAATGAGTTTCTTAGTGTGCTCGAAGACTTTGGAGTAGACTGTGCTCCTATAGGTCATCCTTCACCGGCTTACCGTACCGTGAGGGTGAAGAAGGGCGATTGGCAGCATGTTTTTGACATAGACCAGCTGCGTGATACGTGGTATAAGACTTCGTATCTGCTCGATCGTGACCAGAGTTTTGGTGGTATGGCCGACAAGCGTTACCATAATTACAGTCATCAACCTGTGGAAATGGTATTCCCGGCAGGCTTTAACGGCTCGCTTGAGCATTATGGAATCAGCGCCGACCGACGCAAACCTACAGGTGTTCGTGCTGCCATAATCCGTGAAAAGGGTACCAACGGCGACCGTGAGATGGCTTATTCGCTCTATCTTGCCGGCTTCGACGTTAAGGATGTGATGATGACCGACCTGATAAGTGGCCGTGAAACGCTCGATGATATCAATATGATAGTGTTCTGCGGAGGCTTTTCCAACAGCGACGTTCTTGGCTCGGCTAAGGGTTGGGCTGGTGCTTTCCTGTTTAATCCTAAGGCTAAGGAGGCTCTCGACAGATTCTATAAGCGTGACGATACATTGAGTCTTGGTATCTGTAATGGTTGCCAGTTGATGGTGGAGCTCAATCTTGTGAATCCTGAACATGACCATCGGGCTCATCTACTCCACAATGTGAGCCACAAATTTGAGTCAGCTTTCCTCTCGCTTGAGATACCTCAGAACAATAGTATTATGCTAGGAAGCCTTTCAGGCAGTAAGTTGGGCATTTGGGTAGCCCATGGTGAGGGCAGATTCAGCCTTCCGGAGCCAGAGTCGGCTTATAATATCGTGGCCCGTTACAACTACTCTGAATATCCTGGCAATCCAAATGGATCTGACTATAATGTTGCAGGCATCTGCTCGTCTGATGGCCGTCACTTGGCCATGATGCCACATCCGGAGCGTGCCATATTCCCTTGGCAGAACGGATGGTACCCAGAAGGTCATGTCGCCGATGAGGTAACGCCGTGGATTGAGGCCTTTGTCAATGCCCGAAAGTGGATTGAAAAGAACAAGCACTGATGGAGAGAATCTATTTGGAGAGCTTTAAAACCTTCTTTAAGATTGGCGCATTCACCCTTGGTGGTGGATACGCCATGATTCCTATTATAGAGGAAGAGGTGGTAAAGAAGCACAAGTGGATAAGCGATACTGATTTTTTGGACCTTATTGCCATTGCTCAGAGTTGTCCGGGGGTGTTTGCCATTAACATAAGTACATTCATAGGCTACAAGCTTAGGCAAACTAAAGGAGCTTTTTTGTGTGCCTTAGGCACAGCTTTACCATCATTCTTGATAATTCTTGTCATTGCAATGTTCTTTCATAGCATACAAGACAATTCCGTGGTGGCTGCCATTTTCCGTGGGGTTCGTCCTGCAGTGGTGGCCCTTATAGCTGTACCAACGTTCAATATGGCCAAGTCGGCTAAGATAAATCTGCAGAATTGCTGGATTCCTATTGTTAGTGCGTTACTCATTTATCTGCTAAATGTCAATCCTATTTATATTATAATAGCGGCTGCTCTTGGTGGCTATATTTATGGAAAATTGATTAAGCCAACTGAGCGATGATATTTTTGCAACTGTTTTACACTTTCTTTGTTATCGGAATCTTTGGCTTTGGTGGTGGCTATGGTATGCTTTCACTCATCCAGACCGAGACAGTGGTTCATCATCATTGGCTTTCTACAGCTGAATTTACCAATATAGTGGCTATAAGTCAGATAACACCGGGTCCGGTGGGAATCAATTCGGCCACTTATTGTGGCTATACGGCTGTTCATAATGCCGGTTATGGTATGCTAATGTCGGCTTTGGGATCGTTTACAGCTACGTTTGCGCTTGTGTTGCCGACGTTTGTTTTGATGATTCTCATAAGCAAACTGTTTATGAAATATATGAAGACGGAAGCTGTGCAGAGTATATTTCAAGGGCTCAGGCCCGCAGTTGTAGGTTTGCTTGCAGCTGCGACCTTGTTGCTCTGCGATAAGGAAAACTTTTCTTCACCAGCTATAAATCCGTGGCAATTCTATATTAGCATCTTCCTTTTCGTGGCAACTTTCATTGGAACCATGTGGCTAAAGGTTAATCCTATTCGTATGATTTTATATGCTGGCATTGCTGGCTTGGTGCTGTTATACTGATTTTGTCAGCCTATTGCTATAATATAATAATGTGAAGGGCTTTTTGTGAGTCTTTTATTTGTTAAAGAAATCAAATTATCGGTTTATTTTTTGATTTTCCGTTATAAAATTTTGGTGTTTAGGCATAAAGTATATACCTTT
>CAZUWO010000027.1:0-6069 GCA_964623995.1 uncultured Prevotella sp.
GTACTTTTACATTGCATTCTCAATCATACAAGTTGATGCCATACAGAGGCTATTTATATGATTGTGCTGTAAATTTCGGCCCCAGCACTTATCCTCTTTCCTTTAGCTTGATTTCTACTCAAGAAAAATTCGACAAATTAGGAGAAGATGTGTCAGTGGACAGCTTGATTAATATAATCGTTGCCAACGACACTCTTGTGCCAGTTATGTCGGATTTTGCTTATCGTCGTGTCTTTCCTCAAGTGTATAAGTTTTACGACGAATTAGAAATAAATTCGTTAAACTTCTACAACAACTTGGATTCTGCCAACAAGCGTGAGTGGTGTTGCCACTTGAAGCAAAATCGAAAGCTCGAAATATGCAGGTATTCCTTCTATGGGATACTTTATATGCCTGATGCCGGCAACAATATTTTGAAAGAGAACACTTCCAACGGATTAGACTTTTGCTCGAAATACTCATCTGCAAAATTATGTCTGCCATTGATGATGCATCCCACAAAAGCCTTCTGACTGTCGAGAATTGCTTTGCGACAACAAAGAATAATCAGAAAAGCAAATAAATTCTTTGCCGATTCATTTCTTATGCCTTATCTTTGAAATGTAGACCACGGTTTATATAAATTGCCATTTACATTATATGCGATTTTACGATAGGGAAAATTGAAGGATTTCTCGCTACCTTATGATACAGAGAAATCTTAAAAATGAATTTGGAGAGTCTGGCAACTTTGCTATCTGACTCTCCAAATATTGTTATGAGCAATCCAAGCTGTGGCTACTTCTTCATGTAAGGGTCGGTGCCAAGCACGGTTTGGGCCAGTCGCTTGGTCTTTTGGCGCAGTGCTGTAATGTCGCAACCCAATTCATCGTAGCACACCACCACGCCCATGCGGCGACCCACGTGGGCCACGGGCTTGCCGAAGATGCGCACTCGGGCGTGGTCCTCATGGCACACATCGCTCAGGTTGTAATCGAGTGGCTCAGTCGATTCCACCGGAGAGAGGACTACGGCTGACGCTCCGCTGTGCTCAAGGTGGATAGCCGGAATCTCAAGTCCAAGTATTGCACGCAGATGGAGCTCAAACTCGCTCAGATTTGTGCAGTGGCTGAGGGTTACCATGCCTGTGTCGTGGGGGCGTGGACTCAGCTCTGAGAATATCACCTCGCCCTGTTTGGTAAGGAAGAACTCCACACCCCAAATGCCATAGCCCGTCAAGGCCTTCGTAATCTCGGCCGCCATCTGCTTGGCTTTGTCCAATGCGGCATCGCTGATTTTGTATGGCATCCAACTCTCGCGGTAGTCTCCACCCTTCTGCACGTGGCCTATTGGAGGGCAAAAGAGCGTTGGGCCATTCTTCTGGGTTACAGTTAGCAATGTGAACTCTGAGTCGAAGTCGATGAATTCCTCAATTATCACTTCCTTTACGTCGCCCCTTGCCCCTTCCATGGCGGCTTTGAAAGCTTGCTCGAGCTCTTCATCGTTGTGGACGTAGCTTTGCCCGTGGCCGCTTGAGCTCATCAATGGTTTCACCACACAAGGGAAGCCAATCTCGTCGGCAGCATGCTTGAACTCGTCGAACGTCTTGGCATAGAAGTATTTTGCGGTGCGCAGGCCCAGCTCTTTAGCTGCAAGGTCGCGTATTGCGCGGCGGTTCATGGTGTAGTTTACGGCTCTTGCCGATGGCACTACTTGTATGCCTTGCTTCTCAAAGTCGAACAAGCACTCAGTTCTTATGGCCTCAATCTCTGGCACTATTATGTCAGGGTGGTGGCTTTCCACCGCATCTGTGAGCTGTTTGGCGTCGAGCATGTCGATCACCACACTCTCATCAGCCACTTGCATGGCCGGGGCGTTGGCGTATTTGTCGCAAGCCACCACGTAGAGGCCGGCGCGTTTGGCGGCAATAGTAAATTCTTTTCCGAGCTCACCTGAGCCCAATAGCATTATCTTTTTCATTTTTTCAACTCTCTGTGGCGTTCGTTTCCGTACATTATGTCGTAGTATTTTTGGTATTCACCCGATGTTACCTCGCTTATCCACTGCTGGTTTTCAAGGTTCCAACGTATGGTTTTTATTATTCCCACGGCAAACTTCGTCTCCGGATACCAGCCGAGTTCATTCTTTATCTTGGTCGGATCGATGGCGTAGCGGGCATCATGACCGAGCCTGTCGGCCACGTGTGTAATCAAACTGTCGTTGATCCAGCTGATGTCTATATCGCCATTGCTGTCGATTACCTGCTTCTTCAGCACTTTGCGCAGTTGCTTGTCGTCAGCCATCATATTGTGAACGGTCTTGATTATTAGCTTAACAATGTCGATGTTGTGCATCTCGTTGTGGCCGCCCACGTTGTACACCTCGCCAGCCTTGCCCTCGCGCACCACGAGGTCGATGGCCTTGCAGTGGTCGTCGACGTAGAGCCAGTCGCGCACATTTAATCCTTCGCCATACACAGGGAGCTTTTTGCCCTCCAATATGTTGTTGATCATCAGCGGAATAAGCTTTTCGGGGAATTGGTAAGGGCCATAATTGTTAGAGCAACGCGTAATGCTAACGGGCATGTGGTAGGTGTCTCTGTATGCTTGTACTATCATATCAGCGCTTGTTTTGCTTGCACTGTATGGGCTATGTGGGCACACTGGTGTTGATTCTGTGAAATAACCGGTATCTCCAAGGGCTCCATACACCTCGTCGGTAGACACCTGATGGAAGCGCTTGCCTTCTTTCCATGTTGGGTATCCCTGAGCATCCTTACTTGTAACCCACGCTCTGCGAGCTGCATCAAGCAGGTTTTGGGTGCCAAGAATATTTACAGAGAGGAAGAGTTGCGGGTCTTCTATAGAGCGGTCTACATGGCTTTCGGCTGCAAAGTTGACTACATAGTCAATCTCGTTTTCTGCAAACAGCTTGTCAGCCAGTTGCCTGTCGCGTATGTCTCCTTTTACAAAGAAGCATCGTTTGTTGTCTATGTCGTCTTTGATGGTGCCCAAATTGCCTGCATAGGTAAGCGAATCGAGCACTATAACCTTAATGTCGTCGTTTGCATACTTCTGATGCAGAAGATACTTAATAAAGTTTGCGCCGATAAAACCTGCAGCGCCGGTGACCAAATAAGTTTTCATAATTATATGATGTTATTTTTCTATTCTCTTTTTCCAAGTGTAATTACGTCGCAATCGGCAAACTTGCTACCGTCTATGGTGAGTCTGACGAGTGTCCTTTCCTTCTGCCAGCCTTGCAATCCGGCAGCTCCCGGGTTTATGTGCAGCAAGTTCAGCTGCTTGTCGGGCATTACTTTCAAAATATGAGAGTGGCCTGAGATGAATAATTTTGGCGGTTCAGCGTAGATAAGTCTTCTCACCGAAGGGTCGTAATGGCCAGGATAGCCCCCTATATGCTTCATGAGGACATCCACATCCTCGCACTTAAACCTCAAAATTTCGGGGTAGCGGGCGCGCAGTTCATATCCGTCTATGTTGCCATACACGGCTCTAAAGATTGGCTTCATGGCCTCAAACCTGTCGGCAAGCTCCATGCTTCCTATGTCGCCAGCATGCCATATCTCGTCGCAATTGCCGAGATAGTATTCATACTTGTCATCCCAGAAGCTGTGAGTGTCGCTTATTATGCCAATTTTCTTCATTTGTTTACTGCTTTGTGTCAGCGCTTGGGGAGGCTGAAGAAAGCTTTCCGTCAAGATTGAACTTCTTTATTATGAACGATTTTATGAACTCTTCAGTACCTTTAAGCCCCAATATGGAGGAGTTTATGCAAAGGTCGTAGCTTTCAGAGTAGCCCCATTTCTTACCCGTATAGTAGTCATAATACTTAGAGCGTTGGCTTTCCTTGTTTCTGATAAGCCTTGCAGCTTCGCTTGCGCTTATGTTGTTGCGCCTTGCAACTGCCTTTATTCGGTCACGATGATTGGCGGTTATAAACACGCTGACAGTATTGTCCCAATCTCGAAGTATATAGTCGGCGGTGCGTCCAACAAACACACAATTTCCATTAGCCGCCGCTTGGAGTATTGCATCGCTTTGGAATTTGTAGAGAGATTCCTGTGAAAAGTTGCTCTGATAGAAACCATTGTCGCTTATAAAGGGCACTCTTATGTGGAAATGAGTCTTGAGGAAGCCCTTCTGTTCGTCGTTTTGCTCGAAGAATTTCTCTGAAAAGCCGCTCTTTTTTGCTGCCAAATTGAGCAATTCCTTATCGTAGAAGGTTAGATTTAAGTCGTC
The DNA here is from genome assembly GCA_964623995.1 of uncultured Prevotella sp. Taxonomy (GTDB): domain Bacteria; phylum Bacteroidota; class Bacteroidia; order Bacteroidales; family Bacteroidaceae; genus Prevotella. The sequence goes on from CAZUWO010000027.1 coordinate 4,242, forward strand.
GGCAAGCATTTTGGCAATAACTCTTCCGCCGCTGCCCACCTGTCTTCCTATGTTGATTATGATACCTTTATTTTGCATTTGCGGCTATTTTTTTGAATTTTCGTTTATAATACTGCAATATGAACAACGCCACCAGTGCTGCCGTAAAATCGGAAGCCGGCATCGAGAACCATACTCCCTTGAGTCCAAAGAAGTGAGGCAACACGGTAAGAAGTGGCAGAAGAAACAGCAATTGGCGCGAAAGCGACAGGAAAATGCTGATCTTGACCTTGCCGATGCACTGGAAGAAGTTGGTTACAACCATTTGAAAACCAATGATGGGGAACATCAGCAAGTCAACCCTAATACCGTAAATAGATAGATCTATCAGTGTGGGGTCTGACGTGAACAGGCGTGCGCAGGGGTAGGGAAGCAGCATTGCTATGGCCCAACCTGTGGTCATGATGATTGTAGCGAAAAGTATAGCTTTGTTGAGAACGCTTATAAGTCGGTCAAACTGCTGACTTCCGTAGTTGTAACCGGCAATAGGCTGCATGCCTTGGTTGAGTCCCATTACAAACATTACGAATATGGTGCCCACCTTATTGGCTATTCCGTAGGCTCCGACAGCAAGGTCGCCTCCGAATCTTACAAACTGGTTGTTGACAAATATCACCACTATGCAGGCGCATGTGTTCATCAGAAATGGCGAAATGCCTATGGAGAGTATGTTCTTTACCAAGTCTGAGCGCAGGGCGTATGTGCCTCGGCTCAGATGAACCAGCTGAGTCTTGTCGCTGAAGAGCCGGAACTGATAGCACAAAGCCATGACTTGTGCAAGAATTGTGGCATAGGCTGCACCTCTGATGCCAAGCCCTAGGCCCCAGTCATAGATGAAAATAGGGTCCATAACCGTATTAATCACCACGGTAAATATGGTGGCATACATGGCTTGATGGGGTTTGCTCGCCGCGCGCAGCACCGCATTCATGGCAAAATAGAGGTGGGTGAACACGTTGCCGGCAAGGATTACTTGCATGTAATCGCGTGCGTAAGGGATGGTTTGGTCGCTGGCTCCGAAGAATCGGAGTATGGGATCGAGAAACAGTAAGCAGATTACCGACAGCGCCAAGCCTATGATAACATTGAGAGTTATGGTGTTTCCCAGTATGCTCTCGGCTGTTTTGTAGTCTTTTTGCCCCAACTTTACCGAAAGGTAGGTCGATGCTCCTACTCCGATAGCGGCCCCAAACGCTCCTGTAAGGTTCATAAAGGGAAACGTTATGGCAAGTCCTGATATGGCAAGTGCCCCTACGCCTTGGCCGATGAATATAGAGTCGACCATGTTGTAGAGCGATGAGGCTGTCATCGCAACAATGGCCGGCAACGCATATTGTGCCAACAGCTTGCCAACGGGCTTGGTGCCCAGTTCGAGTGTAGCTTTTTTGTTGTCCATATTTGCTTGTTGCTTGCAAAATTACAAAATATTTTGCTAACCGCCCCATAACAATAATTATATTTACTAACTTTGCATGACAATTAAAACTGCCACAATGATAAGCTTATGCCGATGAAAGAGAAGTACAGTTTGCTAGAGTTAAACTCCATGGTGCGCCAGACTATAGAGCTGGGAATGGGCGATGAGTACTGGGTAGAGGCCGAAGTGGCTGAGCTTCATATAAATCATGGCCACTGCTACATGCAGCTTGTGCAGAAGGAAGAGGGCTCAAACACTGCCGTAGCTCAGGCCCGGGCCATTTGCTGGCGTGGCAGTTGGGTGATGCTTTCAGCTTATTTTCTCCGCATAGTGGGCCAGCCGCTCAGCGCCGGAATGAAGGTTCTCTTCCGT
>CAZUWO010000027.1:6079-27295 GCA_964623995.1 uncultured Prevotella sp.
CATGAGAGTTTTGGCTTTTCGTGGATTGTAAGCGATGTAAATCCGGAGTTTTCGCTTGGCGATTTGGCCCGCAGAAGGCAGGAAATAATTCGCCAGTTGAAGGCTGAAGGCGTTTTTGAGATGCAGAAACAGCTCTCGCTTCCGCTGTTTGCCCAACGCATAGCGGTAATATCGAGCGCCACAGCGGCAGGTTATGGCGATTTTTGCAATCAGCTTGAAGGCAATTCCTATAGCTTCAAGTTTGCTGTAGAGCTGTTTCCGGCTATAATGCAAGGTGAGCAGACTGAGCGAAGCGTGATAGAAGCGCTCGATAAAATATATGCTCGGGTTCCCGATTTCGACGTTGTGGTGATAATAAGGGGTGGTGGCGCCACTGCCGACATGAGTGGTTTCGACACCCTTGCCCTTGCTGAGAATGTGGCAAACTTCCCACTTCCAATCATTACTGGTATCGGTCATGAGCGCGATGAGTGCGTGATAGACATGGTAGCATACCAACGTGTGAAGACTCCGACGGCAGCTGCGGCTTTTCTTGTCGACCATTTGGCAGAAGTGGAAAGCTTGATAGATGACTGTAAAGGGCGGATAGCGCGGGCCGTGAGCCAACGGATAGAGTTGGAGAAAAATCGTGTTGGCAAGCTTCAGGCCGTGATTCCGCAACTCGTACTCAACTATACTCTATCAGAGGGCCGTCGGCTTGACCGTCTGATGGCCTCCATGCGGAGTGCTGCCGAGGTGCAAATCTCGTCGGCAATCCGCAAGGTCAGCTTGTTGGAGCAGTCTCTTGCGCAAAGGGCGCTTATGACTTTGGAGCGCAATCGCCACGTTCTCGAACTGCTAAGTCAGCGCACCAGTTCGCTCGACCCTAAACTGTTGCTGAAGCGAGGCTACACTATGACTCTGCAAAACGGTAGGATAGTGCGCTCGGCTTCTTCGCTAAAGTCTGGCGATAAGATAGTTACCGCTTTTGCCGATGGCGATGTAGGCTCTACGGTGGATTAAGTTTTGCGGTTTAGAAACGTGGCTTCCGCTCAGCGGCTCACCGTTTCCAGCATTCAAAAGCATATGTTCAGCCTTCGTAAAGCAATGGTTCATGGGTGCTAAACATGTGGTTTAGACATTAAAAGCAATAGGTTCTTGTAGCTTTAAGGCTAATAACTGGCTTCCGATAATTGTTTTATGGAGTAATGTAAAAGTTTTTGCTGCTTAATAAAGTGTGGCATCACACTTTGTCTATTAACAAAGATAAAAAACTATAATATTGCTTTGATGTTTGTGGAATTTTTTTTAAATTTGCAAGAGCAAATAACGCAAAACCTAACATATGACGAAGAAAAAGATAACCTTACTTGACGGTGCCGCCGGAACGACACTGTGGGAGCACACAAGCGATCATGATCCAGTGTGGAAATACAATATTGAGAAACCGGAAGTGGTAAAGCAAGTGGCTCGAGAGTTTGCCGATGTTGGCGCAGAGATTATTCTTACCAACTCGTTTGCAGCCAATCGGCCAAACGTGGAGAAGGAATCTAACTACACGGTTGAGCAACTCGTATCCACGTCTGTGCGTCTTACCAAAGAGGCTTTGGCCGGAACCGACAAGAAAGTGGCCCTTGCCATAGGTCCATTGTCGTCGATGCTGGAGCCTTTTGGTGACCTTTCTGCCGACGATTGCCGCAAGATTTTCGAGGAGATGGTGTCTGCCGGCATGCAGGAGCATCCTGATTTGGTTTACTTTATGACGTTTATGGACCTCGAGATGATGAAGATTGCAGTCTCCGTGGCAAAGCAATATCAGGTGCCGGTATTCTCTTCTATGACGTTTACCGAGTTCGGCTCCACGCTTATGGGCAACAATGTTGACGATATAGTAGGGCAATTAGAGCCCATGGGCATCGATGCAGTGGGCATGAACTGCTCTCTGGGCCCCGATAAGGCACTGCCTATAATAAAGGAATACCACGAGAAGACATCACTGCCAACCCTCTTCAAGCCTAATGCAGGTACGCCAATACTCTCTTCAGGCGGCAAGGAAGACCGTCCGTATACCCCTGAGGTGTTTGCTGCCGACTTCGTTCCTGCCTTCGAATATGCTGATATGGTGGGTGGATGCTGTGGCACTAATGCCACATATCTAAAGGCTGTAAAAGCTGAGCTGGACAAGTGGGAGAATGAGTAGGACTCATTTCCGTGGCTTAAGCTGATAGTGTAGGGCGCAGGCAGTAAAGCTTTGAACTTAGAATAATGGCTTTGAGCCCTATGCTTATGTCGGAGGCTGCTGAACCAAAAAGAAGAACATCCGCAAAATAAGTGGATTCGTTGACAAATGGAAAGCGGAGCATTAATCTTTTAAAGTCTTTGACTTATGGATGATATATTGCAGAAACTGTATACATGTGTGGAGAACGGCAAGATAAATGCCGCTTCTCCATTCCCTCCAGCCCTCAAAGGGCAACCAGGTGTGGCAGAATACACTCAGCAGGCGCTGAAAGAAGGCTACAAACCAGGCGATATCATGAACGAGGCCATGATACCCGCCATGGGTGAAGTGGGCGAAAAATTCTCTAAAGGCAAAATCTTCGTCCCCCAAATGCTTATGGCTGCCAAGGCTATGAATGCTGGGCTGGCTTTCATAAAGCCCTACTTCTCATCGGGCGATATAAAGCTTAAGGGTACCTTTATTATAGGAACTGTATTCGGCGACATGCATGACATAGGCAAAAACCTTGTTGCCATGATGGTTGAGGGGTCGGGTTATAAGGTGATAGACCTTGGAATCGACTGTCCGGTGGACAAGTATGAGAAGGCTCTCGATGAGAATCCGGGTGCCATTATTGGCTTGTGCGCACTGCTTACCACCACCATGACCAACATGAAAACAGTTATCGATGCTATCCATGCCAAGCATCCGGATACCAAATTCATAGTTGGCGGTGCACCCGTTACACCGGAATTTGCAGCTCAACTCGGTGCAGCCTACGGCAAAGATCCGCAAGACGTGGTGGAGAAACTGGACAAGATGGTTAGCTGATGGAGAATGATGTTGCCAGAAAAGTATTCCATTTCCCTTTAGCTGACGTACTGCCAACGGTTGAATCCGGTGCTGATTACATGCATTTGGATGACCCTCAGCATCCAGCTTACACCTTTATGGTGCATAAAATCAAGGAGCTTTCTGAGTCCGGACGCGAGGCTGTGGGGTGCTATGTGCTCATGCCAGTGGAGAAATTGGATATTCATGAAGGCGACATTACATTGGGTGGGAAGCGCATACACCTCGATCGGAAAGTCTGCGGCTATATGCATGGAGCCACTTTAGCGGCTCTTTTCCTATGTACAGCTGGCCCTGTGTTTACCACACAGTATAGAGAATACAATAAAAAGGGCGACTATCTTGAGGCTTATATCACTGATTCGATAGGCTCACTGACCGTGGAAAATGCCATGGACAAGATAGAAAAGAGCCTGAGTGATGCCATGACAGCTCGCGGACTCCATGCAAGTAACCGCTATAGTCCGGGCTATTGCAATTGGCCATTGGCCGAACAAAAGACACTTTTCAGTCTTATAGGAGAGCAGCCAACTGGTATTGAACTCTCAGACAGTTGCCTGATGTATCCAACCAAGTCGGTAAGTGGCATCATTGGCATAGGTCCAAAGATGCGAAAAATGGCTTATGGTTGTCCAATATGCCACAACAAAAACTGTATTTATAGGAGAATAGTGCAGAATGACAAATAAAACTTAACAATAAAAACTTAAGACCCTATACCTAATAACATGAAACCAACCAACAGACTCATAAGTTTAGCATGTGGACTGGCTACTGTTGCCGGTTTGAATGCAGCCGACATAACGGTCTTTCCTGGTGAGTCTTTGCTTATGGCTGTGCGCCATGCACGCGAAATGAAGCGTCTTGGACAAGCCGAATCAGTTACTATCAAATTAAATCCAGGTGTTTATCGGCTTACGGAACCATTGACTCTACTGCCAGAGGATAGTCGTCTGACTATAGAAGGTGATGGTGCCATATTGAGTGGAGCCCAATCTCTGAGTGGTTGGAAACAAGAAGGGCGCTTTTGGGTAGCTGATGCTCCGGTGATAAATGGTAACCGTGTGGCCATTCGCCAGTTATGGGTGAATGGCAATAAAGCTCTTAGAGCAACTCAATTCGGCCAATACAAACTTGACAGATTGAAAGGTTTCGACCCTTCAAGTCATACTATAACAATACCAACTCCCCGCAATTTTGAAGCCTTGCAACAGGCTCCAGCTCTCGAAATGCTTGTTCATCAGCGGTGGGCAATAGCCATTCTACGTGTGAAGACTATGCGTCAGCAGGGTGAAAATACAATTATTACATTCCAAGAGCCTGAGTCTTATTTGGAATTCTCACATCCTTGGCCTCAGCCCATTATTGATGGAGAGCGTGGTTCTTCGTCCTTTTGTCTGATGAATGCTTTGGCTTTAGTTGACGAACCTGGCGAATGGTATCAAGATAATACTACTGGCAAAATCTATTATTTGCCTCGTGAAGGTGAGAATATAGCCACATTAGATGCTGAGGCTCCTGTTTTGGAGCGGCTTCTCAACATGAGAGGAGCTCCGGGGCTGCGCGTAAGCGACATAACATTGCGTGGTCTGACTTTCAGTTATTCAGGTTGGACGCGTCCTTCTCGTTTGGGCCATGTTACGTTGCAGGGAGGTTTCCCTCTAGTTGAGGCCTATAAACTGCAGAAAGAGGGCCTGCCTTGGTGCGACAGACTTGAGAATCAAGCTTGGATAGAGCGTCCCGATGCTGCGGTAAGCGTCAGTTGGAGTACAAATATCAATATAGAAGGTTGCAAATTCACCCATCTTGCGGCCACAGGGCTTGACTTCGCTTATGCTGATAAGAATGTCTCAGCCACCCATTGTACTTTCAATGATATTGGTGGCACCGCTCTTATGGCTGGTTCTTTTGCCGAAGGAGCCACAGAGGTGCACCGTCCATACGTAGTATCAGCTGATCAGGAAGAATATTGCGATACATTATTAATATCAAACAATAGCGTAAGCGATGCCGCCAATGAGGATTGGGGAGCCGTAGGCATAGGTTGTGGATATGTGCGTAATGCTTCCATTACTGACAATGAAGTTAAACAGGTCAACTATAGTGGCATTTGCGTGGGCTGGGGGTGGACACCTCATGATACTGGTATGCGTTCAAACCGAATAAGTCGCAACAAGGTGAGCGACTATGCCCGTATTCTTTACGATGCAGGGGGAATTTATACGCTCTCTTATCAGCCCAATTCCTTCATCACAGATAATATAGTTTCGGAGCCGGCGAAGTCTCCTTATGCTACCAACGACCGTGCATTTAAGCTATATCTTGATGATTCGAGCGATGGATTTACCATTAAAGGAAACAACATAAATAAAAACGAAATAGGAACAAATCACCCAGGAACTCATATTCATTATGAAACAAACTAACTATCACCTTTTCGATTTCATGGATTTTGACCCGCAATTGAAGCGGGATGAACATCTTTGGAAGTGCTGGCAAGCCTCTGCTATTCGTGAACAAGATGGCGATGTGGTGCTGACGATTCCCTTCCAGTGTCAGAAACATCAGGAAGATATGGCTCCAGACACGACACAGCCGCAGGAAAACTATGAGTTGAGGCTCAGAGCTTATGCTCCCGACATGCTCAGATTGTTCATAACAATGACTGACGATACCATGACAGACCAAGATGACATGCTGGAAATGGCTTCAGATGTACACCATGAAAATCTGAAACTTAAGGAAGAAGACGGCTTTTATACTATAATAGACGCAGAAGGACGTACACGTGCTACGCTCGATACGCGTCCTTACAAGCAAGAACATTGGAGTGATCTGCAGCCTGCGCCGCAACCCACTACTTGGTTGACGCTTTATCCTGATGGTAATATGGCCAAACCTGTCAGTCTTAGTGATGACCATTTTTCGCCTCCACGCTACGATGCGTTGCCATTGGGCTTTGTAACAACGCCAGAAGGACACGAACGGGCCACAATTTCTTTTAAGTGTGAGCATGATGAGTGCTTTGCCGGTACGGGAGAAAGGTTCCGGAAGATGGATCTTTCCGGCCAAACCTTCCAGTTAAAGAACCAAGATGGGCAGGGCGTAAACAACCGTAGGTGTTACAAAAATATACCTTTCTATCTTTCAAGTCGCATTTACGGAGTATTCTATCATACTTCTGATTATTGCAAACTGTCGCTTGCTGACCACTCTACACGCTCTGTGCAGTTCCTTTGCGACCGCGCCACGCTTGACGTATTTGTAATAGGTGGTGCCACTCCTGAAGCTATTCTTCACAATTACCGTCGTTTGACGGGTTATCCGGCAATGCCCCCGTTATGGAGTTTCGGCATTTGGATGAGCCGTATGACTTATTTCTCGGCTGATGAGGTAAATTCTATCTGTCGCCGTTTGCGTGAAGAGCATTGGCCCTGTGATGTTATCCATCTCGACACAGGTTGGTTCCGTACCGACTGGTTGTGTGAATGGAAGTTCAATCCGGAGCGTTTCCCAAATCCCGAGGGCTTCCTTCACAATTTGCGCAAGCATGGATTCCGCGTCAGTTTGTGGCAGTTGCCATACGTGGCAGATGGCGCTGAGCAGATAAATGAGGCACGAGATAACCACTATATCTCAGAGCCCAAGGACCCAAAGAAGCATACCAATGCCGGTGGACAGTCGAATTTCTCTGCTCTTGACTATGCCGGGACCATCGATTTCACTTATCCCAAGGCCACAGAATGGTATAAAGGGCTACTTAAAAATCTTCTCGACATGGGCGTGAGTTGTATAAAGACCGACTTCGGAGAGAATATTCACATGGATCATAAGTATCATGGTATGACGGCGGAGCGCCTCAACAACATTTATGGATTGCTCTATCAGCGTGCAGCCTACGAGATAACGAAGAAAGAAACAGGCGAAGGAATAGTTTGGGCCCGTTCTGCTTGGGCTGGTTGTCAGCGTTATCCGCTCCATTGGGGAGGTGACTCTGAGAGTTCATGGGACGGTCTTGCTGGTTCTCTTAAGGGCGGATTGCATTTCGGACTAAGTGGTTTCTCTTTCTGGAGCCACGATGTTCCGGGCTTTCACTCACATCCAGACTTCATGAATTCTCCTATAGACGAGCGAGTATATGTACGCTGGACACAATTCGGAGTGTTCACTTCTCACATGCGTTATCATGGAACTTGCAAGCGAGAGCCGTGGGAATATCCGAACATAGCACCGATAGTGAAACGCTGGTGGAGGCTTCGCTACCGGTTGTTGCCATATATTGTGAGCGAAGGAGAAAAGACTACAACTACAGGTTATCCTATGATTGAGGCTCTCTTGCTCCGCCATCCTAACGACAGAACGGTGTGGCACATCGACGATGAGTATTATTTTGGACAGTCATTCCTTGTAGCTCCAGTTATGGAAGACGACAATCAGCGCGACATATATCTGCCAGAGGGTCAGTGGATTAACTTCTTTACAGGCGAAAAGCTTGAGGGCGGCCGCTGGATTTACGGCTACAAGTGTCCGTTAGAGTTGATGCCAGTGTTTGTTAGGCCCGGAGCAGAGATTCCTATCTATCCTGAAGACGTTGATTGCACTGATCAAATGGACCTGAAGAAGGCCGTAACGCTAAAAATAGACAAAGACTTTAAGGGCTACAAGCTCTAATTACCGAATACCGAATATCAATAATAAAGTTCAAGAACATGCAAACATGGAAATCAAACTGGGAAGAAACGAAGAAGCACTACATCGATTGGTGGAACCATAAGGGCGTTCTACTCACGATGTGGGAGCACTTCCAAGACCCAAAGATGAAACCACACGCCGACATTATCAAGCCTGAGGCTCCTCGAGACAACAATCAACGCTGTCTCGATCCAGAGTGGCGGAGTCGCTTTCTTGACTGGTATATGGCCCGTAGCAGTTTTATGGCCGACATATTGCCCGTTGCCAATACCGAGTTAGGGCCGGGTTCGCTGGCTGCAATATTGGGTTCACCTCTTGAAGGTGGCGATGACACCATTTGGATTCATCAGCCCGATCCTATAGTGGATGGCGATATTGTTTACGATCCCAACAGTCCGGGCATGAAATTACATCGTGAATTACTCACTAGAGTTAAGGAAAAGGCTCAAGGTCACTACTATGTGGGAATGCCAGACCTTATGGAGGGGCTCGACGTCATGGCCTCATTGCGCGGTTCTGACACGGTGCTTATGGACACGATGATGCAACCTGACGTGCTCGAGAAGCAGTTGCAGCAAATCAATGACATCTATTTCAAGGTTTATGATGACCTTTACGACATCATAAAAGAGGACGATGGCATGTGTTTTTGCTACTTTTCTATATGGGGACCTGGCAAGGTTACCAAGCTGCAGAGTGATATATCAACCATGATTTCGGAAGATGACTATCGTCATTTTGTGCAACCTTACATTCGCGAACAGGCTCAACACATGGACTATACGCTCTATCATTTGGATGGAGTAGGGGCCATTCGCCATCTGCCGGCACTGCTTGAGATAGAGGAAATTGATGCTATTCAATGGACACCGGGCGTAGGTCAGCCTCAGGGAGGTTCACCTCAGTGGTACGATCTCTATCGTAAGATACTCGATGGAGGCAAGTCTGTTGAGGCTAACTGGGTGAAACCGGAGGAGATTGCACCTCTGCTCGATGCTTGTGGTACCAATGGCATTCAGATAAATGTGGACTTCCATAGTGAGGAAGAAGTGGCCCGTTGCCAGGATATACTGGCCAAATACGGACTGTAATATAACTGTGGCGGCCTGCTGATTGCTTCAGTGGACCGCCATTAATAATCATTTTAATCTAATAATAAAAAACCTAAGCTATGCAATCACACTATATGGGCACTCTGGATTGGGTAATTCTGGGTGTCTACTTCATAATTTTGCTTGCCATTGGTATGTGGGCAAGCTCACGGGCCAATAAGAAAAAGAGCCTGTTTTTGGCCGACCACTCGTTGCGTTGGCATCATATCGGCTTCTCCATGTGGGGCACCAACGTAGGACCATCCATGCTTATAGCCTCTGCTTCGGCAGGATTTACAACTGGTATAGTATCAGGCAACTATGCGTGGTACGCCTTTGTGTTTATCGCCTTACTGGCATTTGTCTTCGCTCCACGCTATCTTGGAGCCAATGTGTCTACACTTCCTGAGTTCATGGGACTGCGTTTCGGACAGGAAACACGCAATATTCTTGCTTGGTACACTATAGTTACCATACTCATATCGTGGCTTGCGCTAACGCTTTTTGCCGGAGGCGTGCTCATACGTCAGGTGTTTGATATTCCAATGTGGGCCTCTGCGTGCATTCTTCTGGCTATAGCTGCCTTCTTTACCATGCTTGGCGGACTCAAGGCCGTGGCCTATACTAATGTTTATCAGATGGTTCTGCTCATCGTTGTTTCTGCCACACTGGCCATAGCCGGCATATACAAGCTTGGCGGAGTGGGTACCTTGGTGGCCAATGTGCCTGACAGTTATTGGAAATTGTTCCAACCTAACAGTGACCCGGACTTCCCTTGGCTTCCTATTTTGCTTGGTTATCCTGTGATGGGTGTGTGGTTTTGGTGCACCGACCAAAGTATGGTGCAGCCTGTTCTTGCAGCTAAGAACCTGCGTGAAGGGCAACTTGGAGCCAACTTCACGGGCTGGCTGAAGATTCTCGACGTGCCTTTGTACATCCTTCCTGGCATTATAGCCTTTGCATTGGTTAAGGTTGGACAGCTTCATTTGGCCAATCCTGATGAGGCTTACTTAGCTTTGGTAACCGATGTATTCCCCCAAGGCATGGTGGGACTTGTGTTTGCAGTGCTCACTGCCGCACTCGTCAGCACCGTGGGGTCGGCACTTAACGCCCTCAGCACAGTGTTTACGATGGACATTTATGTTAAGAAATTCAAGCGAGAGGCTTCTGCCGGCCACATAAATCATGTGGGACGCCTGGTCATGGCTGTAGGTGCTATAATCTCGATTCTTATCTGTGTGGCCATCGACTCGATAAAAGGACTCGATCTTTTCAATGTTTTCCAGTCGGTATTAAGCTTCATTGCGCCTCCAATGACGACTGTATTCCTGCTCGGTGTGTTCTGGAAGCGGGCCACACCATTGGCTGCTAAGCTGGTGCTTACTGTGGGAACGGTGTTCAGTATAGGTACAGGCATACTCTATCTTTGGGGTCCCACGTCGATACATTGGCCCCATTTCATGCTGCTTTCTTTCTATCTCTGCGTTATACTGATACTTTTTGCAGTAGTAGTGAGCCTGCTCGATCATCGCAAATATGACTTTACCATTCCGAAACCACTGCCACACACCCATTCTCGTCTTGTTGTTGGCAGTTGGGTGGCCTTGGTTGTCGTCATGCTTTGCCTGTATATAATATTCAATTGAGCGGTTTTGAGTAGCGGGTCAGATATGGAGCTTCAGCTTTTCTAAGCTCTTTTGTTAGCCAATAGCGGCTCAGTGATTCTTGTTTCACTGAGCCGCTATTTTGTCTTATGGCTGTCTTGTAAAACGGGCAATATTGACGTAACGAGATTACGAGGCTTCTGTAATCTCGTTACGGAAGTCTCGTAATCCGATTACGGGACAGTCGTAACGTCATTACGGCACTTCCGTAATCGGATTACAGAAGTGCCGTAATGATATTACCGCGCAGTCAGCTTATTTAAGTATGCTTTTGATGGGGTGGTTAACCGCAAGAAAACAAATTGGATTTGCAATGTTAGCCACATGCAAAATTACAAAAACTTTAAGCTGAATGCAAGCTTTTTGTTTCCTTTCTGAAGCATAATCATAAACCTGTATTGCAAGCTTGGGCAAGCCAATGTTATGTTCTGGTCTTGCGTAGCACCTCGCTTAGATACCTTGGAGTGTAGCCTTTGTTGCTCAGAGCCACTTGCTCTGGAGTGCCGGTAGACAACACCTGACCGCCGTTGCGGCCTCCTTCAGGCCCCATGTCAATTATGTAGTCGGCCATTTTTATCACATCGAGATTGTGTTCTATAATTATCACGGTGTTGCCACGGTCTACCAAGCGCTCAAGAACATTCATTAGCACGCGTATATCCTCAAAATGGAGCCCCGTTGTTGGCTCATCGAGGATGTAGAGCGTCTTTCCCGTGTCGCGTTTCGACAGTTCTGAGGCCAACTTTATGCGTTGGCTTTCGCCTCCGGAGAGTGTGGTTGAGGGTTGGCCGAGCTTTATGTAGCCCAAGCCTACATCCTGAATGGTCTTTATTTTCTTAAGTATCGAAGGCACATTCTCGAAGAATTCCACTGCCTGATTAATGGTCATGTTGAGCACATCGGCTATAGACTTGCCCTTGTATTTTACCTCAAGCGTTTCGCGATTGTAGCGTTTGCCGTGGCAAACCTCACATGGCACCATCACGTCGGGCAGGAAATTCATCTCTATAGTCTTGTAACCATTGCCGCCACAAGCCTCACAGCGTCCTCCTTTCACGTTGAACGAGAAGCGTCCGGGCTTGTATCCGCGTATCTTAGCTTCGGGCAGGTTGACGAAAAGGGCACGAATGTCGCTGAAAACACCTGTATAGGTGGCCGGATTGGAGCGTGGCGTGCGTCCGATAGGGCTTTGATCCACGTTAACTACCTTGTCAATGTTGTCCAAACCCTCAATAGACTTGTACGGCATGGGCTTCTTCAGCGAACGGTAGAAGTGCTTCGACAATATCGGTTGCAAGGTTTCGTTTATCAGAGTGCTCTTTCCGGAACCCGAAACTCCTGTTACCAGAATCAATTCGTTAAGAGGGAAGCTCACGGTTACATCCTTAAGATTGTTGCCTGTTGCTCCTCTGAGAGTCAGGAACTTGCCGTTTCCTTTCCTCCTTTCGGCAGGAACCTTTATTTTTTTCTCACCGTTTAGGTACTGTGCTGTCAGGGTATGCGTCTTCAACATATCTGCAGGGGTACCTTCAAATACCACTTCGCCTCCTCTTATTCCCGCTTTCGGACCAATGTCTACTATCCAGTCGGCGGCCCTCATCATGTCTTCGTCGTGCTCTACCACTATAACCGTGTTGCCAAGGTCGCGCAGTTGTTTCAGCGAGTTTATGAGTCGTTGGTTGTCTCTTTGGTGTAATCCAATGCTGGGTTCATCTAATATGTAGAGCACATTAACCAATTGACTGCCTATTTGCGTAGCCAGTCTGATACGTTGGCTCTCTCCTCCCGACAGGCTGGCACTTGGCCTGTTGAGTGAAAGATAGTCAAGTCCCACGTCAAGTAGGAACTTTATGCGCTTAGTTATTTCCTTCAGAATCTCTGAAGATATTTTCTTTTGCTTATTGTCGAGGTGAGGATCAAGGCTGTTTATAAAGTCGTTGAGCTGCGATATGTCCATTTCAGACAGCTCAGCAATATTCTTATCCCATATTTTGTATGACAAAGCTTCCCTGTTAAGTCTGTGTCCGTTGCACTCAGGACATATAGTTGTGGCCATGAACTGTTCAGCCCATTTGCGTCCTTGAGCAGAATCGTCGCTCTCCATTACCCCCTTAAGATACTTTATTATGCCATCGAAGGGTACAAAATAGTCGCTTGAGGTGTGTACTTTTTCCTTTGGAATCCTCACTTTCTCAAGTACTCCGTAGAGCACTTCGTCCATGGTCTCGTCCGGAATGTCCTTAATGGCAGTGTCGAGTGTGCAACCTGCACGGTCCAGAATGGCCTCAATCTGCCAGAAGATCATCTGGTTCTTGTACTTGCCTAGGGGCAATATGCCTCCATCACGAATGCTTTTTGAGGTGTCTGGCATGACTTTCTTCAGGTCGATGGCGTTTACGAAGCCCAGTCCTTTGCACTTTGGACATGCACCCTCGGGCGAATTGAATGAAAATATGTTAGGTGCTGGGTCTTTATAGGCCATTCCCGTAACCGGATCCATTTGCCTTTTAGAGTAGTATCTGGCCTCATTGCTCTCGCTGTCCATAACCATTATAAGACCGTCGCCCTGCCTCATGGCCGTCGCCACGCTTTTAGTGATTCGCTCTTTGTCCTTTGCTTGAACGGCAAGCCTGTCTATTACCACCTCAATATTGTGGTTTTTGTAGCGGTCTGTCTTCATTCCGCGGGTTATTTCCAGCATCTCTCCATCCACTCTTATGTGCAGATAGCCTTTCCGTCTCATTTGTTCGAAGAGCTCGCGGTAGTGCCCTTTGCGGTTACGAACAAGGGGAGCGAGGATGTATATCTTTTTTCCGGCATACTGGTTCAGTATCATTTCAACCACTTGTTCTTCGGTATACTTCACCATTTTCTCCCCACTTCGGTAGCTGTAAGCTATTCCTGCTCTCGCAAAAAGAAGCCTAAGGTAGTCGTATATTTCAGTGGTTGTGCCAACGGTAGACCTTGGATTCTTGTTTGTTGTCTTTTGTTCTATGGCTATTACAGGTGAAAGTCCGGTTATCTTGTCCACATCCGGTCTTTCCATATTGCCAAGAAAGTTGCGCGCATAGGCAGAGAATGTGTCGAGATAGCGTCGCTGTCCTTCGGCGTAGAGCGTATCAAAGGCCAGCGAAGACTTACCCGAGCCCGACAATCCTGTAAAGACTGTAAGCGAATTGCGTGGTATTTCTACGTTTATATTTTTGAGATTGTGTACTCTGGCACCCCAGATGTTGATCTTCTCGTTTTGCTTTTGCATTTTGTTTCCTTACTCTGTAACTGTTGAAGTGCTTTCGGTGAATCCCCGAAGCAGGTTTACGTCTTTCTTGATGTTAAAGTTTCTGCCGTCGGCTCCTTTGGCTTTGACCAGGCAGAAATATACTCCATCTTTCACGTTGTGCCCCTTATAGGTTCCGTCCCAGCCTCCTGCAGGGTCGCTCCATTCATATATCTTGGTCCCCCAGCGGTTGAAAATGTAGGCGTGAAACTCGGTAATGCTCTGATAACCGGCCTTAGCCTTGTACACGTCATTTATTCCATCGCCATTAGGAGAAAAGGCATTAGGCATTTCTAGCTTGCTTTCGCTTATCGATATTGTTATAGGCTGCAAGTCTTCGCTAGTGTATGCTATCGTATCATTGCCTTGAATGAAGTACGCATATAAGTAAATGCGGTGTGTTCCTGCCGATTGGAAAGTGTAGGTGGTGTTCTCTTCATATCTGATAAGTGATGGAGTTTCTGTGTTTTCGTCCTCATAGAAGCGCCATTCGTAGTTTGCCGTCCACCCGTCTGTATTGGAAGCGTTGGCTGAGAATGTAACTTCGAGAGGAGCAGAGCCGGCATAACTGTCGCCGGCATCAATGGTTTGAGTCTCTCCATCTGCGTTAGTGTACTGCGCTTGTGGGTTAACCGAAGGGGCGACACTCTGTGCCCGGCAGGCCAAAGGAATAGCTATTAATATTAAAGAGGCTGCAAACAACCTTGAGAATCTATTGTTCATAAACATATATTTTTGCAAAATTACGTATTAAAGTTGAGGAAGCAATATTTTTTTTGTAATTTTGCAAGAAATAAAATGAATTTCTTGATGAAGAATCTACATCTTAAATGGCTTGTAACCATGGTGGCAATGCTGATAGTTGCTGGTGCTATGGCTCAAACTATGATATGGCGCGATCTTCATAAAGTGAAGAAACGCGAGACGATATTCGGAATAGCTAAGGATTATGGCATAACAATTGAGCAACTGATTGATGCCAATCCTGAGATGAAGACAGAAGGATATGAGCTGAAAAAGGGCGATTGGATATTTGTTCCTTATAGTAAGAAAGGCGACAAGAAAGCTTCCGACAAGCCGGTACCTACCCAAACAACCGCAACTAAGCCCGTTTCGGCTCAGCCTGTTGCCACGACAAAGGCTTCACAGACTATCAATCTTGGAGTAATGTTACCTCTACACGACATTAATGGTGATGGTAGGCGAATGGTGGAATACTATCGTGGGTTGCTCATGGCCGTGGAAGATGTGAAGAAAAAAGGCGTCTCCGTAAACGTATATTCTTGGAATGTGCCAGAGGAAGCCGATATAAGGACCACTCTTCTTGATAATAATGCTGCTAAATGCAACTTGATAGTAGGTCCGCTCTATACAAAAATGGTTCCTTATCTTGCCAACTTCTGCAAGCAGAACAATATAAAATTGTTGATACCATTCTCAATTTCAGGCAACGATGTTGCCGATAATGCTCAGATATTCCAGGTATATCAGAACGACGCAGAGATGACAAAGCATTCCGTTAATGCATTTCTTGAACGCTTCAGCAAGGCTCATCCGGTGTTCGTTGACTGCAATGATGAGTCCAGTCGCAAAGGAGTTTTCACGTCAGAGTTGCGCAAGCAGCTTTCGCTTGCAGGCATAAACTACAGCATTACCAACCTTAATTCACCGCAAGAGGATTTCGCCAAGGCTTTCGTTGCAGGCAAAACCAATGTTGTTGTGCTCAATTCCGGTCGCTCGCCCGAACTTAACTCGGCCTTCAGCAAGCTTGATGAGCTTAAGAAAGCAAAGCCTTCGCTCAGCATAGCCATGTATGGCTACACAGAATGGTTTATGTACATAGACTACGACTTGAAGAATTTTTACAAGTATAACGTCTATATCCCGACCACATATTATTATAATCAGTTTGCCACAAGGACAAAGGAGTTCGACAACCGGTACCGTTCAAACTTCCATTCCTCAATGATGCAGGCCTTACCACGCTTTGCTTTGACAGGGTATGACCAAGGAATGTTCTTCCTCGAGGGCCTTTCGAAGAATGGAAATGCCTTTATCGGATCTCAAAATCAGGTGGATTACAAGCCTATACAGTCGAGATTCAAGTTTGAACGTGTTGGTAACGGAGGTTATAAGAACCGCAACTTCCAGCTCATTCATTACCTTGACAATCAAACTGTTGAAGCAATCAATTATTAATCGGAACCCAATGCAGAAGCCCTTTCAAATAAGTTACTGGACAATTGTATTGTTGTTCTTGCTCTTTCCACGTATGGCAATGGCACAAATAGGCGAGCATCGCAACCGTTTTTCTATTGGTGGAAATGCTGGTTATGTGCTTTCCAACGTTGGATTCGACCCTTCTGTCTCGCAAGGATTGCATGGAGGACCAACCTTTGGCTTCTCTTGGCGCTATACGAGTGAGAAGTATTTCTCAACGATATGCTCAATAGCCGGTGAGGTTAACTATGTCTCAGCCGGCTGGAAGGAGGACATTACCGATGTGAATGACCGCCCCGTGGTAGGCGATGGCGGTGGCAACGAGGAATATAGTCGCACTATCAACTACATTCAGATACCTGTTTTTGCCCATCTTGCATGGGGAAAGGAGAGCAAGGGAGTAAACTTCTTTGTTAATGCCGGACCACAACTTGGCATCTATGTCAGCGAAAGTACAAGCAAAAACTACAATCAACCCAATCTGAACACAGAGGGAGGGCGAAGTAATACTGTAGTGGAGCAGGAGAGTATGCCTGTGGAAAAGAAGATAGATTATGGCATTGCGGCCGGTCTTGGACTTGAGTTCAGCACTCCAAGCAGGCACCATTTCCAGTTGGAAGCACGTTATTATTATGGCTTAGGCAATATATATGGCAGTTCTAAGCGTGATTATTTCGGCAAGTCAAACCTTGGAAATATCGTAATCAAGGCTTCCTACCTGTTCGATTTACAATAAAACGGCCTGTGGCTACGTTATAAAAGAAATATGAGGCCACCAAAATTGTTTTATATCTTAGCAGTGGCGCTGCCACTGTTTTCATGCTCCGACGATGATGACTTTTCTACTTCGGCGGGCAATATGCTTACCATGGGTGTCGATACTCTTAAGCTCGACACCGTGTTTTCACGTGTTCCTTCGGCCACACGCACTTTTACGGTCTATAATCATACCAATTCCGGTATTCGTTGTAGCAGTGTTTATCTTGAAAATGGCAACCAAACAGGTTTCCGAGTCAATGTGGATGGCATGTATTTGAGCGCTTCTTCAGGCTATACTGTGCAAGATGTGGAAATAAGAAAGGGGGATAGCATTAGGGTTTTTGTTGAACTCACTTCGCCAACGAGCCACAGCGAACTGCCAAAACTTGTTTCCGATAATCTTGTTTTCAATCTTGAAAGCCAGACTTTGCAGAAGGTTAACCTCAACGCATATAGCTGGGACGCCGACCTTATTGGCAATTTGGAGATTAAAAAGGACACCACCATATCAAGCACAAAGCCAATAGTGATTCGTGGTGGTATAAAGATTGACAGTGCGGCTACGCTTACAGTGAAAGACGGAACAACACTTTATTTCGCTCCAACTGCCGGTATTGATGTCTACGGAACGCTTATCAGCGAGGGCACAGCTGAGAAAAACAACGTTTTTCGTGGCAGTAGGATAGACAGAATGTTCGACTATCTGCCCTACGACCGGGTGCCGGCTCAGTGGATGGGCATTAGGTTCCGCTCCTCGTCTTACAATAATCTGCTCAATTATACAGACATTCATAGTACCAACGATGGCATAGTGTGTGACTCTTCGTCAGTGGAGAATCTTAAGTTAAGGCTCTACAACAGCATAGTTCATAACTGCCAAGGCTACGGTTTGCTATCTAAGAACTCTGTAGTAGACATATGGAACTCGCAGATAACAAACACATTGCACGACGTTGTGGCCATATTCGGAGGTGCTGCCATGCTTCGCCATTGCACGATAGCACAGTTCTATCCTTTCGATAGCGAAAGAGGAGTGGCCCTTAGATTCAATAATAAGTTTGAAGAACATACCTATCCGCTCTACCAATTTGATGTTTACAACACCATTGTTACCGGTTATGCCGATGATGTGGTAATGGGTGAGGCCGGTGACTCTACTGCTACGTTCACTTATTACTTCGACCATGACCTGCTTCGAACAGAAGTCAGTGCTGATAGTGCCAATACCAAGCTCTACAACGGAGTAATTTGGGAGAATCCTAAGGATACAACTGTGGCGGGAGAAAAGAACTTTGAGAAAATAGACGCTGACCAACAATATTACGATTTCAGACTTAGTGCAAGCTCAAAAGCCATAAATGCCGGTCAGACTCTGCCTGGAGGCTATAGCACTACCGACCGTTTGGGTGTTGCACGCGATGATAAACCAGACCTGGGAGCCTATGAAAGAAAAGAAGATTAGCATTGTAATGACTCAATGCACTAAGGAAGAGCTCGATGAAAGCGACCGTCGGCTGGTTGATTGTGCCATAGAAGCCACGCAGAAAAGCTATGCTCCATACAGTCATTTCCATGTAGGAGCTGCTATTAGGCTTGCCAATGGCGACATAATAATAGGTGTCAATCAGGAGAATGCTGCTTTTCCTTCGGGCCTTTGTGCCGAAAGGACAGCCCTGTTCAGTGCCGGAGCGCAGCAGCCTGAGCAGCCAGTTAAGGTAATTGCCATAGCTGCCACTAACAGTTCTGGTCTTACCGAACTGCCTGTAACTCCTTGTGGAGCTTGCCGTCAGGTAATGCTCGAAACCGAAGAGCGCTACCATCAGCCAATGAAGATTATTCTTTATGGTACTAAATTCTGCTATGTGATAAACGGTGTAGGTAGTTTGATGCCCTTAAGTTTCGTTGCCGACAGTATGTTTTAGTCCTTAATGCTTCTTATTTCATTAATAAAAAAGGAGATGAAAAAACTTGATTCGGGTGGCAAAAAGGAGTAACTTTGTAGCCGAATACCAACCATCCGGTCGGCATTTTCCACGATAAACTTATTACTGAAGCTGTGTAACCAGATTACGGAACTTCCGTAATGTGGTTACGACACTTCTGTAATCTCATTACGGGATATCTGTAACGACATTACGAAAGTGCCGTAATGCAATTACGGCGATTATAAGGCAGAAAGATGTATATAAGGCAGGTTGCGCAAAGAGGTGCAACCAATCGGCTGCTTATATAATAGGATAAGTCCTTAATTGACTTACTTGACTTTGAATGTGGCAATAATAGAAAACAAAAAGTCCAAGACTTCGTTGTGATGTCTTGGACTTTTTGCGTTTAAAGTTTATATCATCTCGACCGAACGCTTTAGGAATTCGTTGAGGGCAGCGCCCTTAAGCATTCCGTTTTGCAGCAAAGCAAGGTCTATAAGCTGATGAACGGCTTTGTTGCCCTTGGCATAGTTGCTCACCAACTCGTCGCGTTTCTTGCGCTGTTCGCTGATAGCGTTCTCCGTATTCTTAAGGTCGTCTTTCTCTTCCTGGCTTATTTCCTCAGGCTTCTTGCTGCTTTGGCTCTGGTGCAATGCTGCCAGTCGGGCCTGTTGACCCTTAATTTCGCTTACGATTGGCTTCAGTTCGTCGGCCAGTTGCTTGTTTTCATCGTCAAGAATGCGCTTTATTAGGGCGTGATCGGAGTTTAAGACCACCGTGTAGCTGTCGGGCATTTGCTGGTAAAAGCTCATTCCTGGCTGGAATTTGCTAATGTCCTTCATACGGCGCATGTATTCGTTCTGTGTCATCACTACGGGTTGGTTGTTCTCTCCCAATGACTGCACTTCCACGTTAAACTCTGCATGCTCCACCTTAGGCATCTGACTGCGGAATGTTTCCTGCAGGTTCTCGCTTTCGTCCTTGTCGAGTTCGTTCTTGTTTTGGTCCTCTTTGATTATCAGTCGGTCAACAATGTCGCTGTCAACACGCGTGAAGCGGGTCTTCTCCATCTTCTGTTCCAGCATGCTCACCATAGGAGTGTCAAGCTGTCCGTCAAGTATCAGCACGCTGTAGCCTTTGTTCTTGGCGGCTTCAATGTAGGTATACTGTTCGGTGGCATTATTAGCGTAGAGATAAACAACGTTTCCGTCCTTGTCTGTCTGGTTGTCCTTGATCAGATTGCGGTACTCTTCAAGTGTGAAGTATTTACCTTCTGAGTCCTTTACGAGTGCAAAGTCCTTGGCGCGGTTGTAGAAATCGTCCTGCGAAAGCATGCCATAGTTGATGAATATCTTCAAGTCGTCCCATATTCCCTCATATTTCTTGCGGTCGTCCTTGAATTGCTGTTGCAGCTTGTCGGCCACTTTCTTGGTGATGTAAGTAGAAATCTTCTTCACGTTGGCATCGCTCTGCAGGTAGCTACGGCTCACATTCAGAGGAATATCCGGTGAGTCTATCACGCCATGGAGCAAGGTCATGAACTCTGGCACTATGCCATCAACCTGGTCAGTTACAAACACTTGGTTGCAATAGAGCTGTATTTTGTTGCGCTGCAAGTCGATATTGCTCTTTATTTTCGGGAAGTAGAGAATGCCGGTAAGATGGAACGGATAGTCCACATTGAGGTGAATCCAGAACAATGGGTCGTCCTGCATCGGGTAAAGCTCGTGGTAGAACTTCTTGTAATCTTCATCTTTGAGAGTAGAAGGAGCCTTTGTCCAGAGCGGTTCTACATTATTTATAATGTTGTCCTCATCGGTATCGACTTGCTTTCCATCCTTCCACTCCTGTTTCTTTCCAAAGGCTATTGGCACCGGAAGGAACTTACAGTACTTCTGAAGCAGTTGTTCTATCTTCTGATGCTCAAGGTATTCCTTGCAGTCATCGTCAATGTAGAGTATGATATCAGAGCCGCGGTCGGCCTTTTCCACTTCATCGAGGGTGAATTCAGGGCTTCCGTCGCAACTCCATTTCACGGCTTTGGCCCCTTCTTTGTAGCTTTTAGTAACAATTTCCACTTTCTTTGACACCATAAAGCTTGAATAGAAGCCTAAGCCAAAGTGGCCTATGATGGCGTTTGCATTGTCTTTGTATTTCTCAAGAAAGTCATTGACGCCCGAAAAGGCTATCTGGTTGATGTATTTGTCTATTTCTTCGGCCGTCATACCTATGCCTCGGTCGCTTATTGTCAGCGTGCCGGCGTCTTTGTCGAGCTTTACTCTAACGGTGAGATCGCCCAACTCACCTTTAAAATCGCCCTGTTGGGCCAGTGTTTTCAGCTTCTGCGTGGCATCAACGGCATTTGACACCATCTCGCGGAGGAATATCTCATGGTCTGAATAGAGAAATTTTTTGATAACGGGGAATATGTTCTCTGTTGTAACCCCAATATTTCCTTTTTGCATTGTGATATATTTTTCTGTTATTTTCCTGTCTTTTTAAAAGCAAACTTTGTGCCAAAACACTCTGTTAGGGC
>CAZUWO010000028.1:0-27195 GCA_964623995.1 uncultured Prevotella sp.
ATAGCCGAGCGGAGCATAGAACAGGCAGACGAGAACCTAATGCTCCACCGCGACTTATATATGGCTGGCACTGCCACTATGTCTGAATTGCTCGAGGCTGAGACCTTATACCAGCAGGCAAAAGACAGCCGAACCGACGCCTTTGCTGCCTATCAGAACAGCATTCTGGCCTATAAGCAGGCCGTGGGGGAGTAGGTTCGCGGCTCTGTTTCTGAATAAAACATGCACCCAAAAACATGGGAAGAAACAGCCATAACGCCATAGAGCGGCAGTGGCTCCGGCATCAATTCGCGGCACTGGTGTGATGGCTCGGCCGGGCTGTAGCAGCAGTATCACGGCTCCGGCAGTGCGGTTCGGCTGTGCTGTGGCAGCGGTATCACGGCTCCGACAGTACGGTTCGGCTGTGCTGTGGCAGCGGTATCGTGGCTCTGACGGGCTGACTCGACCGTACGGAAGCATCAGTATCACATATCCGACAGTGCAGTTCGGCTGTGTCGTGGCAGCGGCATAGTGGCTCTGACGGGCTGACTCCCTGATGGCATAGGTGCGGGAGCCATTGATGCTTTCGCCTCACCGCACGATAACCATACCTCACTTGTTCAGCCTTCGACGTGAGAGCCATTGATGCCAGCGGCATCACCGATTGGTAACCGAGGGTGCTTGCCACCCTCGGAACATAGTCTCCACACCCCACTCCGACCCCAGCGGGGTCGCCCATCAGCGGAGAGTGGCTGTCGGTAAAGGCGGCTATCCTACGGCATGGCTGAAAATCGGCCTTGGATTTTCTGCCTGTCGAAATGCATTTTGCTGCGTAGAGTTTATGTCTTTGCTGCCTAGCAAAATACTTTTTTCTACAAGATTACAACGTCAGAAGCACTATTTCTACCCCTCCTTCCCGTAGTTTCCACCTCACGAAACCACCCATAAGCCATCGGCATATCTGCTGATTCAGCGTGCTGTGGCTCCATACCACGGCATCGATTTGCAGCAACGGCCATGCGGTAGATGGGCGACTCCTCCGGAGTCGGGATTAGAGGACGCTCCGATTCCTCGGGTCGGAACGACCCGAGGTTACTATACGGTGATGCCTCCGGCATCAATCCGCGGCACTGTGTGGCTGACCATGCGATGTCTCCGACATCATTCTGCGGTACTGATGGGCTGGCTTTGTGGTGACGTGACAGCGGCATCGTGGTGCAGACGGACTGAAGTTGCGGTGCCGTGAAGCGGCATCGTTGCGCTGATGTGGTGGCTTGGTGCAGCCATGACACAGGGGTGGCATAGCCGATGGGGCGGTTATGCAGTGTGGCTATAGGGATAACGGGCGGACATGGGGGCGAAAGGCTACTCCTCTTCGTCGCCCTCTTCGTCGCCCTGTATGGTTAGTTGCTTCAGGTCGTAGTAGGAACCGTTGTACACATTCAGGTCAACGTCGCCACGGATTCCGGGCAATCGGCCCGCGTCTGTATGCTGCCAGAACTTCCATTGACCCGGATATTGCACCTTGTCAACGTAGTAGTGGGCCAGCCAATAGGGGTAATCGTCGAACCGCGGACCCGAGAGATAGGCCTGCTTGAACTTATAGAAGGTGTAGATTATGGGTTTGGCGTGGTACCGATCCTCAACAGTGTGGAGCCATGTTAGCACGTCGCGCTGGAAGTCGGCAACGCTTTGGTCCTTCGGTTTGTGCTCCACGTCGAGCACAGGTGGCAGGTCTCCCGCCTCCAAATGTACGTTTTTCAGGAAGAATTCAGCCTGTTGCTTGGCGGGACTCTTATTGCTCCAGAAATGGTATGCGCCGCGAATGAATCCGTTTTCGCGTGCATTGTAGAAGTTGTCGGTAAAGTTCTCGTCCACCTTGCTGGTGCCTTCTGTGGCCTTGCATATTACAAAGCGTAGCGGGTATCCTCCTATCTGGGCCCCGCGCAGGCGGTCCCAGTTGATGATTCCTTGGTAATGGCTTATGTCTATGCCGTGAATCTCGTAGCCCATGGGGTAGTCCGGGTCGCCGTAAATGGCTCTCCAGCGGAAGCTTGTGGGCCCAACGAAGAAGTAATAGAATATAAGTATGTAGGCCAGCAAGCCCAAAGCGCCGCCCAGCCACCATGCCCACTGGGGGTAGCGGCTAAGCTTTCGGCCGAGCGCAGTGCGGTGACGTTGTGGCTTTCGGCGTGTATTCTTGCGGCGGTGTGTGTTCACTTAATGTTCTGTGTTTATGCTCTCGGCGCTCCGACCCACCGGCATGGGGCGCCGCATGAGCAGCAGAGGCTTGCGGGCGAGGCGCCTTGGCCCCGCCGCGGCCACTGTAGGGTTGCGGGCAAGCGGTCAGTCCAGATGCCGGTCGGCAGGACATGGGTGCTCCAACTGCAATGTTTTTGTGGTGCAGTTGCATATTTCGCTTGGCCCGAAGTACTGTATCGGCCCCGGGTAAACAAAGCAAGTCTGCTCTGCCCAGCGCTCTCTGTGTCGGCAGTATTCCTTGAACGGCTCGCCGTCTAGGTCGACAAGGGTTTTCCTTATCACTGGTTTCTCCTTGCCGTTGCGCCGCTCCATGTTCATGAGCATGGTCAGAGGAATTCCTCCCGGCACCCATCTCTCGGGCTTGTCGGTGGTGTTCTGCACCACGGCCATGTAGCCTGTAAGGTGGTTTAGGGCCAGTTGCGCGGCCGTAACGCCCAAAGAGTAGCAGTAGTTAGCGTCATAGTTTGAGGGCATTGCGCACCGTCCCTCGTAGCCGAAGAAGTGGTGCTGCGGGCGGAAGTCGCCGTGGAAGGTGCCCTCTCTCTTCCATTTGTTCAGCCTCTCCTTCACCATCTGGGCTATGAGCTTGTCGGTCTCGATGAGCGAAACCTGCACGTTGCCGTGCGGATCGCGGTCGAAAGCCAGCTGGCGGGCAACCTCAGCAGGCAGCGATTCAAAGTTTTCGGCCCCCTCTTCCGACAGGTGCTCCTCTATGTATTGGCGCTGTTGGCCCCTCGGAAGGTTCTTATACTCATGGCCATGCTTAACAAGCAGCTCGTCGAGTTCGTCAATCAGCCTGCTCAGTGCGGGTATAAACTCTATCAGTCCCTCAGGAATCACGGCCACGCCATACTCCATTCCCAGCTCGGCACGGCGCTTAACCACCTTCGCTATGTTGTGAACAATGCGGTTTAGCGACAGGTCCTTGGCCTGGACTTCCTCAGAGATGAGGCAGATATTGGGGTGAGCCTGCAGCGTTACCTCGAGAGCGATGTGGCTTGCCGACCTTCCCATGACCTTGATGAAGTGCCAATACTTGCGGGCCGAATTGCAATCGCGCTCTATATTGCCCAGAAGCTCGGCATAAGTCTTAGTGGCCGAGTCGAAGCCAAAGCTCGATTCGATGAAGTTATTCTTAAGATCGCCGTCTATTGTCTTAGGACAGCCTATCACGTCGATCCCATAGTTCATGTGCTTATAGTACTCTGCCAGCACGCATGCATTGGTATTAGAGTCGTCTCCGCCAATAATTACGAGCGCTGTTATATTGAGCATGACCAGAATCTCGTGGCCTTTCTCGAACTGCTCAACGGTTTCGAGCTTTGTTCTGCCCGAACCTATCATGTCGAAACCGCCGGTGTTGCGGTACTGATCTATGATATCCTGAGTCAGTTCCTTATATTCGTGGTCGACGAGTCCGCTCGGTCCCATGAGGAAACCGTAGAGTTTGTTTTCCGGATTAATGCGTTTCAGCTCGTCGAAGAGTCCACAGATGACGTTGTGTCCGCCCGGAGCTTGTCCTCCTGATAAGATAACGCCGAAGTTTCTCACTTCGTCGATGGTGTGCGATCCTTGCTTTAGCTTTACCAAAGGCATTCCGTAGGTTTCCGGAAACAGCTTTCTTATCTCTTCTTGGTCGGAAGAACTCTCCGTGTTCTCGCCATATTCAATGCTGATATCGCCTCTAAGGGCTTCCGGAAGTATAGGCTTATACTTGGAACGGGCTGCCTGCAAATCGCTTTTTTCCATGGTATTTAGGTTTATGTGATTGTTATTTGAAAGCAAAGTTAGCCATTTTTCTTTGATTTAAGAAACAAAGTGAGCAATATTTATCCTTTTATTCTCTGTTTTAAGCATTATGTTCTGCTGTGTCCGATAACGGCTTTGCGGGGGCGGAGCCATAATCTTCTGCTGCCATGTTTGTCCGGACTGAGGAATAAAACCTATGCAGCCCGGCTTCTAAAGGCATGAAAAGCTGATGTGGCAGCAGTGCTACTCCTCCCAAGCTGGGGGCGAGTTCAGTCGTCGGCCGTGGCACCCTCGGTTTGCGTTTTGGGCCAGTTCACGAGGTAGAGCATGCGGGTGGCACGGGTGAAGGCGGTATAGAGCCAGTGCAAGTAGTCGGCATTCATCATGTCGTCGGTCATGTAACCCTGGTCCACGTATACGTGTTCCCACTGACCGCCCTGTGCTTTGTGGCACGTAATGGCATAGGCAAACTTTATTTCAAGGGCATTATAGTAGTCGTCTTCACGCACTTTCTGCAGGCGGTCGCGCTTCAATGGCACGTCGAAATAGTCGTCCATGACCTGCGCAAACAGCTTTTCCCGCTGCTCGCGGCTTAGCTGCGGCAGGTCGGAAGCAAGGGTGTCGAGCACCGTTGTCAGCGTCATCTCACGGTTGTCATAGTCCGGCAGCTCCAAGTCAAGGTCGGCAAAGTGGAGCCCATACAGCTCTCTCGTGTTGTGAACGCGCCTCACCACGGCCCTGTCTCCATTGGCAAGGAACTTCTCTTTGCCGTCTTCGGTGAAGTACTTGTTGCGCACCACCATCACCATGTCGCCGCTAGAGAGGGCCTCTTCACGGTCGAGCACCATGCGGCGTATGCCCTGATTGTAAATGTTGGCACGCTTATTTGAGCGCGTTATCACGGTAGTTTCGTCTATTCCCACCTCTCTGTAGCTCTGTTGCAGCTGTTCCACGATGTCGGCCCCGTGCAACAGCCTTATGTCGGCAAAGCCACTGAACCGCACTCGGGGCAGTTCGGTGGTGCGGTCGTGGCTTAGCATGACGCGGAGTGTGGTGGCGTTGTAGAGGATACCTGACTGTTGCTGCTGCCTTACCACCTCGGTCAGGTCGCACTGGCTCACTGTCAGGCCGTAGTTCCGTAGCACTTCGGCGCTCAGTGCGGGGCTTTCGGCCTCGCCTACGGGCGGAAGCTGCGCCTTGTCGCCCACGAGCAGCAGCCGGCAGCCACGCTGCTGAAACACGAAACTGAACAAATCGTCCATCAGCCGGCCCGAGCCGAAGGGCGAATCCATCTGCCCCGAACCCTGGTTGCTTATCATAGAAGCCTCGTCAACCACGAACAGCACGTCCTGCTTGGGGTTGAAACTGAGGCTGAACCTGCTGTTCACGCCGCTGAAAGTGCCCTCACGGTAAATGCGCCTGTGTATGGTTGAGGCCGGCATGCCTGCGTTCTGGGCCAGCATCTTGGCCGCACGGCCCGTAGGAGCCATAAGCACCACGCTCAGCCCCAGCCCTTTTATGGCCCTGACCATGGCTCCGGCCAGCGCCGTCTTGCCCGTTCCGGCGGCTCCGCGCATAATCATGGCGGGGCGGCTCCGGTGCGAAGTTATGAAACTACAGAACACACCGAGGGCCTGTTGCTGCTCGCGGGTGGGCTCGAAGCCAAGCTCTCGCAGCACCCGCAGTTTTATTTCGTCGTCTATCATTGCCCTGATTAGAAAACAATTTTGTAACTTTGCGCAAAGTTACAAACAAATAAGCAAAGTATTGAGCAAACATATCAATTATATTTTGGGCCTGTGCGTGGCGGTGCTTGTGGTGCTTTGCGCCCTCAGTATAAGCGAGCCCTTGCGCCAGGACCGCAGTCGCGGGCAGCGCGAACGGGTGGTAAGGCAGCGCATGAGCGCAATACTGCAGGCCGAAAACAACTATCGCCGGAGCCACGGGGTGTATACCGGCAGCTTCGACGAGCTGACAGGGCTGCGCCTTCTGGCCGACTCCATGCGCTACGTGCCCTACTCCGGCAAGCAGGAATTTGAGCTTGAGGCCACCGTAGACGTTGGCTCCACAGGCCGGCAGGAGCCCTCTGTGCGCGTGGCGGCAGAGTATGGGCAGTACCTTAACGGCACCGACGAGAACCGGATAGAACAGTTGCGCTCCAAGGCGGCTGCCGAAGGGCGCTATCCGGGAGTGGAGATGACGCTGCCCGAAGGCCACAACAGCGACCCGTACCTACAGTAAGCTAACGGCGGAAACAACCATAAGAACTCATGAACGAGAACACAACTACAACCCAAAACCAACTCCTCGTGCGCATAAGCCGCATAGGCGGCCTGTCGTTTTCGGCCCTACAGAGCGGCGGAACCGTGAGCTACGAGCCCTACAGCATGCGCGGGGGCGTGTCGGAAAGTGCCAATCTGCGCGACGCTCTTAAGGAATGCTCGCTGCCAACGCAGGACTTCGGCAGCGCCTTGGTGCTTGCCGACGCTCCAGTGATGCTGGTGCCTGAGGACGAAATGCAACCCGAGGCACTGCCGGAGCTGTACAACTACACCTTTACAGGGCAGGAAGGCAAGCTGATAGAGGCCACTCCCGTGAGCGGACTCGGCGCCGTGGCCGTTTTCGGGGTGCCAAAGGACCTCCGCCTTGTACTTACTGACCACTTCAGCAGCGTGGCTTTCAGCCCCGTGGTGCTGCCTGTTTGGCTCCACCTTTACCAGCGAAGCCTGCCCGGCGACAGCCGTAAGCTATACGGTTACTTCCACGACCGCAAGCTCTCTGTGTTCAGTTTCCAACACAGCCGGTTTGCCTTTGCCAACAGCTACAGCGTGAGCCACGCCCACGACGCACTGTATCTGCTGCTCTATGTATGGCATCAGCTGGGACTGAATGCTTCCCACGACGAGCTGCACATAGTGGGACAGATGCCCCATGGCGACTGGCTCATGGAGCGGTTGCGCCTGTATCTGGAGCGCGTTTACCTTATTCACCCCTCAGCTGAGTTCAACCGGCATCCGCTTACTGCCGAAAAAGGCGTGGAGTATGACTTGCTTGCCCACTACCTTGGCAACGTCTGACGGGCCGCGGCAGCCATAACAGCACCGCACAACCAGCATAAAAGCAGGGCGAAAAACTTGACTCCGCCCGCCGTATTTCGTACCTTTGCACGGGCAAAACTCTAAGGCGGTTTTGCCGTTATTATAGCCTCATCACCCGCTTCATATTCCGTAAACTTATTACGGCACTTCTGTAACCTCGTTACGAAAGTGCCGTAACGCCGTTACGGAAGTTCCGTAATCGGATTACGGGGCTTTCGTAACACGATTACGGGAGCCTCGTAACAGTTTTACGGGAATCATACCGCTTTTCGGTCGTGATTTTCCTATCTTGGCAATGCCTGCACAGGGGCCCTTCCTACTGTGAAGAAGGGCTGACGTTAGTGACGTCAATCCGGCGTGGCAGATGGGCGACTCCGCCGGAGTCGATATTGTAGGAGTGCACGATTCCTCGGGTCGTAACGACCCGAGGTTACTATACGGCGAGGCGAAAGCATCATATCGCAGCGCAGACAGAGTATCATGGCATCATCATAGATGCGTGAGCCATTGATGCTTTCGCTTCACCGCACGATAATCACACCTTACTTGTTTAGCCTTTGACGTGAGAGCCATTGATGCCAGCGGCATCACCGTTCGGTAACCGCAGGTCGCTCGACTTACGGAAAAGCAGCTTCCGCACCATACTCCGACCCCAGCGGGGTCGCCCATCAGCATGATGGCAGAGCCGGAAAATTAGAATCGGGGGTTAGCGGCCTTCGCGTTTGTGGCGCGAAACCACCTCATGCACGTCGCGCTTTACGCCTTTGCCCACGGCAAACCATGATGGCATCTTCTTCAAAGTACTGCGAACGGGTTGCACATTGTATGCCACCAAGGCTATGAGGAACAGCACTCCCAATATGCAAGTTATGCCGAAGAGCCGCTTTATGGCCATCATCTGAATCTGCACCATGTCCCACTGAATGCCGATGGCAGTGGAGTCGGCCACATATCGGCGCATTCCGTAGCTGTAAATGCCGTTCATCATGCTCTCCACAGGGCCGTTGCGCACCAGTCCTGATATGGTAAGCCCCATGAAGAAGTGCTGGAAGGGCATCAGCTCTTCAAGGTAAATGGTGAGCGCAGTAAAGTATATGGCATAGCCGAAGGAGCGCAGCGTGGCCGGCATGTAGAGCATTGAGAGGGGCAGGTCGGGCGATATGCGGAAGTACATCAGCACCTGATAGGCCACGAGGGCAAAGCCTCCCACGGTTAGAAGGCGTGTGTACTTCTGCCGCAACACCTTGCACCAGTACAGGGTGAAGAGGCATCCGAGCACGGTTCCTACCCAACCGAACAGCTCAAGGTGGGCAGTGGTGAACGAGCTCCAGTGCTCTATGCCTCCGGTAAAGGCGTTTTGCAGCACCTTTGGCGTTGAGTTCATCCACTCGGCTATGCAATAGAGGCCGAGCGTAGGCAAGAGAGTTTTGTAGCCAAAGGCCTTAAGCGATATGTAAGGGTGGCGTATGTGGGCCTCGCGCCATATGGTAAGGGGCAGCGTTACGGCCAGAAACAGCAGCCCTATGCGCCACTGCCGGCCGTCGATCCAGTTATAGTACTCGCCGTAGTTGAACAGAAAAACCACCTCCATCATCAGTGCGGCCCAGAGAAGGCAGCCCAGCCAGTCGACGGAAATGAGCGGCTGGGGCTTCATAAAGCGGAAATTCTTGGTCAGAAGCATAACAGCGAGGGCCACTCCCAGCATTAGCGCCACCACAAACCAGTTCATCATCTGCCAGTCTTGGTAAGAGTAGGTTATGATACTTGCCAGCCAGCTCTGCAAAGCTATGTCGCCCACGACGAAGATGTAGAGCAACGGGAAGAAGATTTGGAAGTCACGGCCCGGCGCCATCCATAATTGTATGTTGCTGGCACACTCAAACGTGCCGCAGAGCTTGAAGAATCCGGCCACGAAAGATAAGGCAGCAAGCAGCGGAACCGACGTGGTGTGAACGGCAAGGAAGTTGCATGCCGCTATGACAAGGGCGGCATTGATGAGCAGTTGGTGGTTAGTGAACCTGAACTTGAACCTGAACAGCAGCGGGAAGGGCATGTTCACGCCTATCACATTGCATAAACCGATAAACATTACATCTGTCTGCATAAGGCCGGTGCTGCCGGTTATGGACGCGGAAGCACCGAGATAGTAGCACCCTGTTAGCTGAAATATCAGCAGAAACACAAGATATATCCACGGTCTTATGGCCTTCGGCACTCCACTCCTGTACATAGGCATGGAAAAAGGCCCTATTGGTATTGGTCCTGGCATTGCTTTTCTTAATTACTAATTACTAATTACGAGTTACTAATTATTAACTACGAGTTACGTTTTTCTAAACTATCTATTGCCGACAGCAAACAGTCGGGTTGCAAACTGGGCAGCTGCCAACTGGCGGATGCGACTAAGCGGACGGCCTGTAACACCCGATCCGTAACGTCAGGCTAAGGCTTGCGGCCCGCGGTTGCTATCGGTTTACGGCCTGCAATTGCCGATTGCTAACGGGCAACCCGTAATTATCAATTCTTAATTCGTAATTATAAACTCCAAATTAATAATGTACTTTCACCTCAACATTAAGTCCATCTATGAGCCTACGCACAGCAGCGGGGTCGTTGTCGCGCGTAAGCTCGATGCGGACCGGCACCCTTTGCTCCACCTTAACGAAGTTTCCGGTGGCGTTGTCAACGGGAACGCCGCTGTATCCCACACCAGTGGCCGAGCTTATGCTCTTAACCGTGCCCTGAAACTCAATGCCCGGCAGCGCGTCGGCAGTGAAAGTGGCCCGCTCTCCTATCTTTATCTTGTCCATTTGGGTTTCCCTGTAGTTGGCTATAACCCACACATTGCTCATGTCAACCATTGAAACGAGGAACTGTCCGGGCTGAACCAGCTGGCCCACATATATGTTCTTGCGGCCCATATAGCCGTCGCAAGGGGCTGTTATAACCGTATAGCTTAGGTTGAGCCGGGCTATATCGAGCTGCGCCTGTGCCACACTGACGCCCGCTGTTTGCTGTCCTAGCTGGTGGCGCTGCTGGTTTGTAACCGTAGATGTGGCCCTTTGCGAGGCGGCTGCCTGTGCATAGCGGGCCTGAGCGGCACGGAATCGCGACACGGTTTCGTCGTATCGCGTCTTCATGTCGTCGTATTGCTGGCGCGTTACGGCGTCTTTACGCAGCAGTGCGGCATATCGCTCGTAGTCCTTGCGGGCATTCTCCATGGCCACACGTGCCTCATCGACGCCTGCTCCGGCCACACGCATGCTCTCTCCGGCCACTTTCACGTTGCTTTGGGTGGTGTTTATGCTTGCGCTAACGGCTCCGGCGCCCGAGTGTGAGCCCCTGACGTTGGCCTCGGCCTGTGCCAAAGCCAGCCTGAACTGGGCATCTTCGAGCACCACAAGCGTATCGCCGCGGTGCACGTATTGGAACTCTTCAAACCTGATTTCCTTTATAAAGCCCTGCACTCTGGTGCTTATGGGGGTCTGGTTGCGGTGAGCCATGCCGTTCTCTGTGTACTCATAGCTTCCGATATGGACGAAACGGCTGCAAATGTAAATGAGTGCGGCCGCAAGTATGAGGATTACAACACCGTTGCAGAGCCTCTTTATCTGTTTCTTATTCATTATTCCGTGTGTTGCCCGCACTCCTTTCGTTGGGTGGTGCGGTTTGTTTTTATTGTTGTTTTGTGCTTATTTTACTGTTGGTTACTTGCGTTTGGGACGGGCATGTCACAGTTCGCCGGCCAGATACTTCATCTTGTAGTAGGCGTAGGCTATGTTTATGCGAGCGTCCACTTCGGCCAGTTCGGCGTCGAGCCTAATGTTGCTCGCGTCTATCATGTCGGTTACAAGGGCCAGCTGATTAAGGTATCTCTCATTCACCACGTCGTAGTTCTGCCGTGCCAACTCAACGCTTTTCTGCTGCGTTTCAAGCTCAGTGTAGCTCTGTTGATATCCTACCCAGGCCTGCTGCATCTGGTTATTTACCTGCTCTTGGGCCAGTTGCACCTGTTCTTTGGCCTGTCGGGTGGCTATTCGGGCCTGGTTTAGCTTCTTGTTGCTCTTGAAGAGCGACGAGATGGGGTAGCTTACGCCCACGCCCACATACCACACGTTTAGGTTCTTGTTTATGGGCGGCAGCTCGAAGGTTATGGGACCGTTAAAGTTGTTTTGTGCCACCACGGCCACCTTTGGCCTCATCTGGCTGCGCGCAAGGCGTTCTTGCTGCTCTGCCATGCGTGCTTCTATGCTGGCCATGCGCAGCTCCGGACTGCCCATAGCGGCCTGTTGCTGCCACAGTGGCTCGCCATCGCGGGCGAAAGTGGCTGCAGCCACGTCGTCGGTGGGGCAGATGGAGTCGGTGGTTTCAAGTCCGAGGGTGTTGCAAAGCTGATGGTTCAGTATGCTCCTTTGGTTGCGCAGCTTGGTCAACCCTAGCCTTAGGGTCTGCATTTGCAGCTGATAGCGGGTCACGTCGTTCTTTAACGCCACGCCCTGTCGCTGCTTTTCCTCGATGTTGGCAATGAGGCGGCGGGTCAGTTCAATGTTGCTCAGCATCACTTTCTCCCTGTTGGCCACCTTCTCCAGGTCCAAGTACTGGCCGAGGGCAATGAGCCGGCGCTGCTGTCGGGTAAGTTCGGTGGCGGCAGATGCCTTCTCCAGCCCCAGTTCTGATAGTCGTATGCCGGCCGTTATGGCTCCTCCGGCGTAGACGGTTTGCTGTGCGTCGATGAGCAATTGGTTGCCAAGGTGGGGCGAATGCAGTCCGTGCACGTCGCTGAAGTTGCGGTCCATGAGCAGCACATTGCCCACATAGCTGGCCGAAGCCTGCGCGTTGATGTCGGGCAGTCGCTGACTGCGGGCTGCCTTAACGCCCTCTCGGGCTGCCTCTACACCCGATTGGCGCACCCGTATGCTCCTGTCGGTTTGCTCCATTAGCTGAAACATGGAGCTGATACTTAGCTTCTGCACCGTCTGAGCCGCAGAACCGGCCGTGACAACGGCAAAAGCAATTGTCAATAAAATGTGTTTTGTCATAATTTATCAGTTGGGACTGTTCCTGATGTTGGAATAAAAAAACTGCGAAACAGGTGTCATCCCTCAATTTTTCGGGTGCAAAGGTACTGCGATTTTCCGAACCCAGCGGTGAGAAAAACGCACAGGGATTTGACAAAATGGGAACTAATAGGAGAAAAAAACGTAACTTTGCAGCCGAAATGGAAACAGAACTGATTACCCTTACGAGCGGCATGCTGCACCCTAAGCGCCACGCCATAGGCCGCGGAGCGCTGCTGTTGTGCCGTGGTGGAATGGCCACGGTGCGCATAAACTTTGGCCACTGGACGCTGAAAGCGGGCAGTTTCATCATCTTTTACCCCGGCGACATAGTGAGTTGGAGCCGTGACGACGGTGAGTTCCGGGCCGATGTGCTGTGCTATTCGAGTGAGGTGCTGCGGCAGGTGAGCATGAACATTGAGCACGAAGTGTACCGGGAGCTGCGCGACAACAGGCTCATTAACTCGCCCGAGCTGATAAACGAGGTGGCAAAGAGCCTGTTCTCAATATTCCGTTTCTATTTCAACGACCGCTATACGCCCAGCATTGACCGCATCGTGGCCCTGCAAGTGCAGTCGTTCTTCATAGGTTTTGCCGACTACATGCGCAACAATCCCGACAGTCCGGCAGGGCAACCGGGCGGCCAAACCGACTCTCAGCGCAACCAGCAGCTGTTTGGCCGCTTCATGCAACTAATGGAAACGCACTACCGCCGGAGCCATGAGGTGAGCTACTATGCCCAGCTCATGAACATAAGCACAAAGTATCTGGCCCGTGTTTGCCGTGAGCACGTGGGGCTTCCACCCAAACAAGTAATCGACGAATACCTGCATCAGCAACTCAAACTGGCCCTGCGCGGCACGTCGAGGAGCCTTAAGGAGATTGCCGGCGAGTTCAGTTTCAGCGACCAGTCGGCCCTTACGCGCTACTTCAAGAGCCATGAGGGCAAGACGCCCAAGCAGTACAGGGAGGAGGCTTAGGCCTGCATGGATTATTGCTTCTGGTGCCATAAACCTGTTACAACGGTCCCGTAATCACGTTACGGGGCTGTCGTAATCCTGTTACGGCACTTCTGTAACGCCGTTACGGCACTGCCGTAATCGTGTTACGGGGCCGTCGTAACATGATTACGAAAGTGGTATGGCCTTTTATATAGTCTGGGTCGCAGTGGGCGTAGCTGATGTTTGCCACTGCCGTGGGGTTATAAAAACGTCATGAAAACTTTGCCATTTGGCAAAATAACGTTATCTTTGCGGTTGCCGATGATAGACAAGCAGACCATAGACAAGATAATGGACGCCGCCGATATAGTGGATGTCATCTCAGAATTTGTTAACTTGAGGCGGGCGGGAGCCAGCTACAAGGGCCTCTGTCCATTCCATGACGACCACACTCCGTCGTTTTCCGTGTCGCCTTCGAGAGGAGTCTACAAGTGCTTTACGTGCGGAAAGGCGGGCAACGTGGTGCAATTCGTGATGGACTATGAGCAACTGTCCTATCCCGACGCGCTGCGATGGCTGGCCCGACGCTACCATATTGAAATTAAAGAGCGCGAACAGACGAGCGAGGAAAAGCGGGAAGAGTCGGAGAGAGAGTCGATGCTGATAGTTAATGAGTGGGCTTCCAAGTGGTTCTCTGACATACTCGACCGCGACGTCGACGGCAGAGCCATAGGCATGCAGTACTTTAGGAGCCGCGGCTTTCGCGATGACATAATCAAGAAGTTCCACCTCGGCTTCGCCCCTTCAGGCAGAGACAGGATGACTAAGGCTGCCCTGGCGGCCGGATACAAGGAGGACTTCCTCGTGGCCACGGGCCTAACGGTGCGCCGTGACGACGGAACGCTCTACGATAG
This sequence comes from uncultured Prevotella sp., assembly GCA_964623995.1. Classification (GTDB taxonomy): domain Bacteria; phylum Bacteroidota; class Bacteroidia; order Bacteroidales; family Bacteroidaceae; genus Prevotella. The sequence continues at coordinate 14,001 of CAZUWO010000028.1, forward strand.
GTTTGCCGGCCGCGCCATGTTTCCGTGGTTTTCGGTAAGCGGAAAGGTTGTGGCCTTTGGCGGAAGAGTGCTCGACGCGCGCACTAAAGGAGTGGCACAGAAGTACGTTAACTCGCCCGACAGCGCCGTTTACCACAAAGAGCGCGAGCTGTACGGCCTATACCAGGCCAAGAAGCAAATAGCAAAAGAGGACTCTGTGTACATGGTGGAGGGCTATACCGACGTGATCTCAATGCAACAGGCTGGCATCGAGAACGTGGTAGCAAACTCAGGCACGGCCCTTAGCGTGCATCAGATAAGGCTCTTGCACCGCTTCACCAACAACATAGTGCTGCTCTACGACGGCGATGAGGCCGGAGTGCACGCCGCTCTGCGCGGCACCGACATGCTGTTGGCCGAGGGTATGAACGTGAAGGTGCTGCTACTGCCCGACGGTAACGACCCCGACAGCTTTGCCCGCAGCCATACCGCGGCCGACTTTCGCCAATACGTGGCCGACAACCAGACCGATTTCATCGTATTTCTTATAAATGTAAAACTCAAAGGCGTTACCGACCCTATTAAAAGGGCCAATGCCGTTAACGACATAGTAAAGACAATAGCCGTTATCCACGACCCAATAGTGCGCTCGTCGTACATACACGAGTGCTCGGTGCGTACGGGAGTGGCCGAGCAAACGCTCATAACGCAGATGAACAGGCTCATATACACCACACGGGAAAAGCAGGAACGCCGCGCCGAAGCACAGCAACAGCAGCAGCCTAAGGTGCAGGCAGTGCCCGTTCCCACTGATGCGCGCGAGCAGGTGGAGCGGCTCCTGGCCCAGCTCATAGTGAGATACGGCGAGCGAAGCATAACACTGACGGCGGCAGACAACTCGAAACTGACGCTGACAGTGGCCGAATACATCTACGTTGACATGGCTCAGGACAAGATTTCATTTGTAAACCCAGTGTATCAGCGCATACTCGACGAGACGCTCGACCACATTCACGACGCCGGTTTCAATGCTGCCGACCACCTGTGCCACATATCCGACCCCGAGGTGAGCCAGGAAGCAATAGCCCTTAGCGTTGACCCAGTGAAGCTAACGGCAAGCCTCGAGGAGGTGCCTACAGACGAAGCCCTCTGCGATCGCGCCATACACCTGTTGCTGGACCTGCGCATGGCCATCGTGGAACGGCAGTTAGGCAAGCTGAAAGCTGAGCTACGGCAGCTCAAACCCGGCGATTCGCTCATGGAACTTATGGGCAAGATAAAGGAAACACAGGAAAGGCGCAACCTGCTTGCCAAGCGACTGGGCAGCATTATAGTCTGAACAGCGCTGCCGGCGCGCCCGTATAGAACCGCGACAGTGGTTACAGGGTCTGGCTTTGAGGTTGCCACGACAGCCCTAAGCCGGGCTTATCTAAAACAAAGAATGCTATGATAATACTCCATTGGGCCCTCATTGCCGTCTACGTGGCAATAGTTGTGGGCACCATGATTACCGTATTGCTCGACAACAGGCAGCCCGCCAAGACCATGGCATGGCTGCTTGTGCTGGCCTTTCTGCCGCTGCTGGGCGTTATTCTCTACTTCTTCTTCGGCCAGAACATACGCAAGAAGCGCATAATCTCGGCCCGAAGCATGGACCAACTAACCAAACGCTCCATGCTGGAGTTCATGGAGCAGCGCCAGCTAGAGCTTCCCGAGCGGCAGATGGGGCTGATAGGACTGTTCCGTAACCAGAACATGGCGCTGCCGTTCAAGGACAACCACGTAGAGATATACACCAGCGGCTACGAGTTCTTCCCCCATTTGCTGGCCGATATAGCCAGGGCCAAGAGCCACATCCACCTCGATTCGTTCATATTCGACTCCGATGCGCTGGGCCATCTCATTGCCGACGCCCTCATAGCCAAGGCCCGCCAGGGCGTGGAAGTGCGTGTAGTCTACGACAGTGTGGGCTCATGGTCGGGCCGTTCCGACTTCTATGAGCGCATGAGAGAGGAGGGAATAGAGATTCATCCCTTTATGCCGGTCAAGTTTCCTGCCTTTACCAGCCGCATGAATTATCGTAATCACCGCAAGCTTTGCATTATTGACGGCGAAGTTGGGTTCATAGGTGGCATGAACATAGCACAGAGATACGTGAAGGGACGTGATGGTCATGCATGGCGAGACACCCACATGCGCATCAGGGGAGGGGCTGTTTACGGACTGCAAAGGGCCTTTCTCATCGACTGGTATTTCGTAGACCAGACCCTGATTACTAACCGTCAGTACTACCCTCCCTTGAAAGTAGAGCCTAATAGCTGTCTGGCCCAAGTGGTAACGAGCAGCCCTTCGAGCCCGTGGCCAGAGATAGAGCAAGGCTATATCAAGATACTGTGCGAGGCTCGGAACTATGTCTACATGGAAACGCCTTACTTCCTGCCCCCGGTAACTGTGCTTTTTGCCATGCGTATGGCCGCACTGTCGGGCGTTGACGTAAGGTTGATGGTGCCGTTGTCGTCCGATTCGCTCATTGTTGACCTGGCAGACCGCACCTATGTCAAGGAAATCATCGACGCGGGGGTTAAGGTTTACTTCTACTATGATGGCTTTAACCACTCCAAACTCCTTGTAAGCGACGACTTCGTGAGCACCTGCGGCAGCACGAACATAGACTTCAGGAGCTTTGAAGACGACTTTGAGGCCAACATCTTTTTCTACGACAAAGAGGTGGCATTGCGGCTAAAGCAAGTATTTTACGATGACATGACGAGCTGCGTTGAGGCCGACGAGGTGCTGCGCACCCACCGTCCTAAGTTCGTTCAGCGCCTTTTGGAGTCGGCAGTGCGCCTGCTCAGTCCGCTAATGTAACTGCCACGGCGTGACCGACCCGCCCCACCGGCACCACACTCCCGCCCCACCGGCCATTCGTTTTTACTCCACCCATGCTGTTTTCTCGCTGATTATTGCTAATTTTGCAGGCAGAAAGCCGGCGGCAAGCCTGTGCCGCCAAATTAAGAATACTGAAGATGGAAGTAATAGTAAGCAAGGAAATAGAGAGCGTTTGCCCCGGAATAGTGGGCGCATGTGTTGAAGCCCGCGTCGTGAACAGCAACTATTCGGAGCCCCTTTGGCAAGAGATAGGAGAGCTGGGCGAGCACTACCGGCAGACGCTTACCACTGAAAGCCTGAAGCAAATGCCGGCCATCGAGGCCACAAGGCGTGTTTACAGGGCCTGCGGCAAGGACCCTTCGCGCTACCGACCATCGTCGGAGGCACTGATAAGGCGCATGCTTCAGGGCAAGAAACTGTACCAGAAGGACACGCTCGTCGACCTTGGCAACCTTGCAAGCATTCGCAGCGGATACAGCATTGGGTGCTTCGATGCCGAAAAGTTTGCCGGTCAGCACCTCACTCTTGGCGTAGGGCGAGAGGGTGAACCCTATGAGGGCATTGGAAGGGGCATGATTAACATTGCCGGACTGCCTGTTTACCGTGACGAAGTGGGTGGTGTGGGAACCCCGACGAGCGACAACGAGCGCACCAAGATTACGGCCTCAACCACCCATTTCGTGGCTTTGGTCAACGGCTATGACGGCAACGAGGAGCACGTAATGGCCACAGCAAGGCTTATTCAGGACCTTTTGCGCAAGTATGCCCAAAGCGACGGCGGCTCGCTATTCCTCTTCCGGTAGGCCGGTGGCAACGGCTTCGGGGCGGCTAAGTGGCATCACTCACAGCCTCAACCGCCGATAAGAAAGCACCGGCTGAGGGCCTGCGGCCAACTATATAAAACATATAAAAATTTTACGGCTGCCCGGTAAGAATACCGCCGGGCAGCCGTAATTTTGTTACGGCAGTCTCGTAATCGGATTACGGAACTGCCGTAATCCGATTACGGAAGTTTCGTAACGTCGTTACGGGGCTTTCGTAACACGATTACGAAAGCCCCGTAATAACATTACAAAGAACTTAGGGCCCGAAGCTATGGTTAAGAGCCGCCCGCAGATGGGCCCCAAGAGGCCGCCCGCATGGCGCAACGGCCTCATAATCAGAGCGGTTCAGAACTCCAGTGGCACCACAAGCCTGACCGAGAAGTTGCGCCCCTGATTGAAGATGCCACGACGGCCGTTGTCCGGATTCACGTCAAGATACTTCAGTCTGCTCAGGTGGCTCTGGTAAATGCGGTCAAACAGGTTGGTGCATGCCACGTAAATGCTGGCCACTTTCTTGCCACCGAGCCTCAAGTCGGTGCCCGCCAGCAGGCTGAAGAGCGTATACGAGGGCGTGGCGGTTTCGGTTTCGTGGGCCGCATAGTAGTGGTTCTGCCTCAGTTCGCACTCCATCTGCAGCGCCATATAGAGGTTGTCCACCGTCTTACCGTCGCGAATAAGGTCATATCTGAGGTCTGCTGTCCACCGTGGGGCCGGAGTCAGGGGCAGGTATTTCGATTCGCGGGGCTGGTGCAGCTGAATGCTGTTAACGTAAGAGAAGGTATTGGCCAGGTGTAGCCGCTCCACGGGGTGGAAATCCACCATGGCCTCGCCGCCCATAAGCCTTGCTTCGCCCTGCACATACTGGTAAGTGTCGTAGCCGTTGGTCTTCACCCCCTGCAGCTTTTCGGTGAAAATGTAGTGGCTTATGCGGTTAGCAAAGAGCGAAATCTGTGCCGACAGCAGGCGGGAGGTATAGTCCCAGCCCAAGTCGGCTTGCCAACTGTACTCCGGACTCAGGCTTTGGTTGCCCAGTTCGTACTCCACGGTGCCCTCGTGCACGCCGCTCGAGGCCAGCTCGCTTAGGTTAGGGGCGCGGAATCCACGTGCCACGTTGAGCCTCAGGTTCATGTTCGGGCTCACGGCCACCACGGCTCCGGCGCTCCCTGTCACCCCCGTGAAGTCGCGGCTGAAGCGTGAGAACCTGCCCGAAAGCTCAAAACCGTGCAGGTGTCGGTGGTCAACGCGCAGCCCGCCGCTTAGGGTCAGCCGCCCCGAGGTGTAGCTTGCGGTGCCGAAAGCGCCCGCATCCAGCAGCTGATAGGCCGGAATCAGGAACTCGTCGCCCCGGTTCAGCGACCGTTGCCACATGCCTCCCACGCCCGTGGCAATGCTAAGGCCGCTGCTTAGCGGCAGCTTGTAGCGCACGTCGTAGTTCAACGTGTGCAGCATAAAGTCGAGTCCGGGGCTCGAAGGGCTCTCTTCAAACTCCTGACGGCGGTTTTGCTGGTAGGCAATTATGGCCTGCAGCGTGCCGTTAGCTATGAAAAAGGTGTTGTCGGCCACTGCTTTGTAGTGGTGAACCTGCTGAAAGGGCAGGCTCTTGCCGTAGCTGTGGCTGTGGCCTCGCTCTCCCTCCACGATGCCGGGAGTAAGGTGGTAGTAGCTCAATTTAACGTGACTGTAGCCCCATCGGCGGTTAACGCCCACCAGACCTTGTGCCGCCCGCTCCCTGAATTGTGAGCCAAGCACGTACTGATCGGCCCGGTTCTTGTAGGCATGGGCCATCTTGTCCGACCAGCGGCCACTCCAAACCAGCCCGCTATTGTTGCCTTTCAGGTTAAGGGAGTAATCAAACAGGCCGCTGTTGGCCTGATATTCTGTCGAGGCATTGGCCTGAATGCGGCCCGGGGGCGGCAACATCTCGCCGTGGAATATTACCACTCCGGCCATGGCGTCGCTGCCATACATGAGCGATGCCGGCCCTTTCAGGATCTCGGCGGCCGATATGCTCTGCCCGTCTATCTCTATTCCGTGCTCCGAACCCCACTGATTGCCTTCCTGTCTGACGCCATCGTTGACCACTACCACACGGTTGAAGCCCAGCCCACGTATAACCGGCTTCGAGATTCCGCTGCCGGTGGTTATCTGTGCCACTCCCGGCTGCAGCCCGATGGCGTCAATTATGTTGGTTGAAGGGGTGGCAGCAAGCTGCGCTGAGCCCACAAAGGTCACGGGCGAGGGCGAGTTTTTCATGAGCGACTTGCCCGTAAGGCCCGTCACCACCACCTCGTCTATCTGGGCGTTGCTCTCCTCGAGCGCAAAGTTCATGGTGGTAGTGGTGGCCAGATCCACCTCTGCCACCACCGTCTTGTGGCCCAAGTAGCTCACCTGCACGCCCACTTTGCGCTTCGGTAGTGAGCTAATGCTGTATTGTCCGTTAACATCGGTGGTGGTTCCACGCGACAATCCGGGCATGTATATGGTTACCCCGATGAGCGTTTCGCCGCTACGGCGGTCTGTAACCACTCCGCTCAGGCGGCCGTCGCCGTCCTGCGGTTCTGCCATGATGCCCATACATGCAAGCATCATGAGCAGAATCAAGTTTATTCTGTTCATGTATTAAAGTGCTGTTTGTTTGTAAAGTAATGTTGAAAAAGGCTTTTACAAGCAAACAGGGGGCGCCCTCAGGCAGGCCGTGCCACGCCTTCCGGCCACCACAGCGGCCACAACCGTGGCCACAACGGCCACAAGCAGCGCCGCCATGGCAGGCACAACCACGGCCGACGAGGGCTCAAACGGGGTGCTGAGCAGCTGGCACAGCAGGCAGTTGGCCATGCTGAAGGCCTCGGTTGTAAGGTGTCCGCCGTGGTGAATGTGGTGCAGGCACTGGTAGCAGTCCATGGAAGCATCGGCCACTTGCCCGTGTTCGTGCACCGAGGCAAGCAGCAACATGGGCAGGAATATGCACAACAGCAGCCGCGCAAGCCGCCTCCGCTTCATGGTTATACTGTTCACGGCTGCAAATTTAACAAAAAACATCCGGTTCAATGTATGCCGGCAGCATATTTAACCTGTATTTCTGCATCGTGGCATTATAATAATGTAAACCTGAGCTGAGCGCATTTACAGGCTGTTAGAAGTTCTTAAAGGTTTGTAAACTATTTGCAGCAGTGGCCGATAGGCCGTAACTTTGCACGCATGACAGCTACTCTCATCATTCTTTTTATCACCATCTTAATGTTTGTTTGGGGCCGTTTGCGGAGCGATGTTGTTGCCCTCATGGCCTTGGTGGCACTGGTTCTCACCGGAGTATTAACGCCTGTAGAGGCTCTTGCGGGCTTTTCGTCGTCGGTTGTAATAATGATGGCGGGGCTCTTCGTGGTGGGCGGAGCCATACTCAAGACGGGACTGGCCCGCGAAGTGGGCAACCGCATGATGGGGTTGGCCCGCGGCAGCGAAACGCGGGCACTGATGCTGGTAATGCTTACCACCTCGCTCATAGGCGCCTTTGTTAGCAACACCGGCACCGTGGCACTGATGATGCCCATCATTATAAGCATGGCGGCGCAGGCGGGGTTCAGCAGCGAGCGGCTGCTAATGCCGCTTGCCTTTGCCGGTAGCCTCGGAGGAATGCTCACTCTCATAGGTACGCCGCCCAACCTCGTAATCAATCAGGAGCTGATATCGGCCGACGGCACCACGGGATTGGGCTTTTTCGACTTCCTTCCGGTGGGTATAATCGTAATTTTAATAGGCATCGCCTACCTGTTGCCCATGAGCAAGACGCTGATTAAGAAGCAACAGGGGCGCAAAAAGCGCAAACGGGGCAAGACTCTCAACGAACTTGTTGAGGAATACCAGTTGCAGGACAACCTGTGCCGGTATCTGGTGCCGGCCGGAAGCTCTATAATAGGCAAGGAAGTGGGCCGGTTGGAGCTTAACAGCCGGTTCGACGTGACACTGGTCGAAATAAGAAGCGAGCGCCGAAAGGCCTTGGGCATGATGAGAAACGTTACCCAGAACATAGCATTGGCGCAAAGCGTGATTGAGGAAGGCGACATACTGTACCTCATGGGCAGTGCCGAGGGCATAAGCAACATGGCCAAAGCCTACTCGCTGCAGCAGCTACAGCATGGCGCTACGCTCGACTTCTACGACATAGGGCTTACAGAAATAGTGGTGCTGCCACAGTCAAGGCTGATAGGTACGCCCATAAGGGAGTCGCGGCTGAGGGAGAAGGACCACATAAACGTGCTCGGAATACGCCGCGGCGAGGAATATCTGTTCGAGGATTTGGGCGATATCAGGCTGCACGGGGGCGACATTCTGCTGGTGCAAGCGCAATGGGACGACCTGCTCTCGCTGGGAAGCGACCGCGAAGGCTGGGTTCTGCTGGAGCAACCCGACAAGATTATAAACAAGGTAACCATCGACTACAAGGCGCCCACGGCGGCATTGATTCTGCTTGCCATGGTCTTGCTAATGGTGTTTGGCTGGGTCGAGCCTGTGGTGGCGGTAATAATAGCCGCCCTGCTCACCGTGCTCACGGGCTGCTTCCGCAAGGTTGAAGACGCCTATAAAACCATCAACTGGGAGAGTATAGTGCTAATAGCCGCCATGATGCCCATGTCCACGGCCCTCGAGCATACAGGCGTGTCGGCGTTAGTGTCTGAACAGCTCGTGGCCACGCTGGGTCAGCTGGGCTCTTACGCTCTGTTGGCGGGCATATACTTCACCACTTCGCTGCTGACAATGTTTATAAGCAACACGGCTACCGCCGTTCTCATGGCCCCGATAGCCTTGGTCGCAGCCCAGCAAACAGGTGTAAGCCCCTACGCTTTCTTGATGGCAGTAACCCTTGGGGCAAGTATGTGCTTCGCCTCTCCATTCTCCACGCCGCCCAATGCGCTGGTAATGAAAGCCGGCCACTACACCTTCATGGACTACGTGCGCGTGGGCCTGCCCCTGCAAGTAATAATAGGAGTGGTCATGACCTTTGTGTTGCCGCTGCTCTGGCCGTTCTAACTCGTGGCCATAGGCCGGCCACCGCACCCTGAAAACAAGAAAGCGGCCACTGCCTTCACAGGTGGTGACCGCCAAAAATAGAATGTATATGAAAAAATGTTATTAATCTAAGCTCTTTTCATATAACTGGAAGATATGACTATATTTAAATGTTTCTGTGGTTTAAATTCGGTCTAATACGTTTCCCATAATGAGGTAGTGGTGTCGGCTTCCTCATCTTCGCCCCATGGATTTTCCTTTGCGCCGCCGTCCTCGCGGTCCTCTATGGAGGGGTGAACACCTATTCCCACACCGTCTTGCTCCATAATGTCCTCCATGCTAAGGCCCTTCACTTCCGGCTTCTCGTATTTTTTCTTGTTGCTCATAATTAATTCCGATTTAAGGTTACTGTTCATTTTCTAAGCACTTTCTTGCCATTAACAATCACTATGCCCTTATAGTCGTTGCCGACGCGCTGCCCGCTCAGGTTGTAGGCGGGGCCTTCGGGCTGGCCTATGGCTTCGCCGTCAATGCTGTCAATGTTTGTTGACACGCCGTTATCGTCAATCTTGAGAGTCAGAGAGGTTGTCGGGTGGTCGGAAAGTGTGAAGTAGGCGCGGCTGTTTCCTATGTGAGCGTTGCCGTCACTGCGTACAAAGAAGCCACGGGAAGTAGAGAAGTAGAAGTCGTCTTTGCTTGTCAGCTGCATGTAACGTTTGTAAGAGCCGATAAATGTAGCTGTCTTATTGTCAGTAGATGGGTCGGATGTTACGGTAAGATTATTTGTTGGAGTCTCTATTTTCACTGCAAGATAGCCCGGGTTCTCTACGGCTTGGTTTGGCTTTACAAGCACAGGCTCGTTGGCTTTGATAGTTTCTCCATTCTTAACGCTCGTGAAATAAATCGTCCTTCCGGCGTAGCTGCTCAGACGGTATACCTCAACTCCATTGCCAAACGCCCTCTGCAACTGTCCGAGATTGTTGGGATCGGTGTTAAAAGTCAGGTCAACCGGCACCACAAGTGTGTTATACTGGCCTTCATTGAATGTGCGGTTTGACTGCCAAAGGTCGGTATTGTAGCTCTTGGGTTCTGGCTTATATTCCTCATCTTTGCATACATTCGCATCCTTGCTGCAATTCATCTCTTCGGCAATAGTGAAGTAACCTTGCTTGAATCTGCGGTATGGAGCCCTGCTGTTAACCGTTGTCATCCTTGCATCGCCTAAATATTTTACGTCGAAAGTGCAGGTAAGATGGCATGGTTTGCTTGCTGTGCCAACCTTGTAAAAGACATCCCCATTGCTGCTTAATGAGCCTACAGTATTATTACCCACATTTACCTCCTGCAGATTGGTGCAAGAACCGGCAAAATAACTTATATTTCTGTTATCATTTTGTATACCATCCAGGTTCCAGTTGCTTATATCAAGGCTGACAAGATTGCCGCAATATCCAAACATGGAAACCATGTTGGTTACCTTGTTTGTTATGAAATAGCTCACGTCTATATCGTGTAGTGCCCGACATCTATCAAACATTTCTCGCATATTTGTTACATTGCTTGTGTTGAACTTTTGGTGATCGGGCTCAAATTTCTGCAAAATACTGCATCCCGCAAACATGTAGCCCATGTCAGTTACGTTCGTAGTATTGAAGCTTTTCAAGTCAAGGGTAGCTAATTTCCAGCATTCCCTGAACATGGAGTTCATGGTTGTAACTTCCCCTGTATTAAATTCGCTCACGTCAAGGGTGGCTAAATTGTTGCAGTCACGGAACATTCCGAGCATGGTCGTTACTTTAGCAGTGTTTATTCCGCTTACATTTATGGTCTGTACATTCTTACAATTCCAGAACATGTAAGTCATATCGGTTACATTACCTGTATTGAAATGGCTCACGTCTATGGTCTTCAGGTCTTCGTTAGTGCAGTCCTGGAACATATAACTCATGTCTTCTACGCTCTCAGTGTTCAGGTTGCTCAAGTTAATACTTGGCAAAGCCTTGCACCCTGCGAACATACCCTTCATGGTTGTTACGTTCTTAGTGCTGCTCTGGCCCTTATTAAAGCCCGTGATGTCAATGCTTGGCAGGGCTGAACACCCATTAAACATGTAGTCCATGGTTTTTACATTCGTTGTGTTGAATGTGCTTACGTCAAGGCTTGTCAGGTTAGAGCAGCCGCTGAACATGGCGGACATGGAGGTTACATTGTCGGTCTTGAAGTTGGGATACTTAGTAAAGTCGAGCGTCTGGAAATGGCAACCTACAAACATATTTGACATATCGGTTACTGCTTGCGTCTCTAACTGGCCCACTATAGCGTCAGGATCGGTCAGGGAACTGCATGAAGAGAACATAGCAGACATGTCTTCTGTGTTGCTTGTATTAAATTTACCGCCAAGGGTTAAATTACTCAACGCAGAGCAACCGCTGAACATTCCACCCATGCTTTTTACTTTCTGGGTGTCATAATTGCTCAAATCAAGCTTAGTTAGGCCTTTACAATCGCGGAACATTTCCTCCATTGAGGTTACGTTCCTTGTGTCAAACTTCTCAACAATCCCAAAGTTCTGCAGAGCTTCACAACCAAAGAACATTTGCATCATTGTGGTTACGCTGCCTGTATTGAAGTTATTGCCTGCAGTTATTTCCGTAAGTTTATTGCAAAGGCGGAACATTCCCTCCATGTTGGTTACTTTCCGCGTATCAAATGCGGTAAGGTCAAGGCTCGTTAAATTCAAGTTGAAGAACATATAACTCATGTTCCTGACGTTGGAAGTGTTGAAATGGCTTAAGTCAAGGCTTGTCATCCCGGTGCAGTTCCTAAACATTGAGCTCATGTTTGTAACGTCAGAAGTGTTGAGACAGTCCCAATTATCAATCTCTGTTAGTCCGGACAGACCGCAAAACCAGAATGCCGTTGACGTGGGCAATGTGCCTTTCAGTCCCGAAAGGTCGGCTTTGGTTATTTTGTTTACAACATTTTTCGTCCCGTCAGCTTTCGAATCATTGTAGGTAAGTTTATTTTCGGCTGTAGGAAGATTGTAGGTTCCCGTTCCGTCAGAGTTGGCTTGAGGCTTGAAATTAGCATCAGTAGACACCTTAAAGCTGAGGGTGTAATTGCTGCCTTCGGCTTTAACTTCCGCATAAATGGTCTCTTTTGCTTGCGCAAAACACGTCCCTGTCACTGCAAATAGCATGACTGCAAGCATTAGTAATTGTCTTTTCATTTCATATACTGTTTTTTAAGTTAATAAATATCTGCCGGAAAGTTGCCGGGAAAGCAGCCCCTCACCCATGTAAGAGAATGTTGGATTCAACATGGCCTCGGGTACATCATCAGCCGGAAGCGTCAGTGCCAACCTGCAACTCACGTAAAGTTAACTGCCGCAAAGGTACAAAAAGATTTCTACAGTACCCCCCGCAAGTTAAACATTATTAAACTCCGCATTTTTAACACTTCAACATGCATGTTGTTTCCGCGCCTTTTGAGGTCAGAATTGCCGTTTTCTCGGTCTGAAGTTTCGGTTTAAGGCCTCAATATCAGCGGTTTAGACTTTCTAAAGCGCCGTTTTCTGCCCTCAAAGCCTCTGCCAAGGCTGCGCAAATAAAATAAAATGATTATACTCATTTATCCAAAACTGGGGTCGGACTTGTGCATAACCTAAGGCCATGCAAGGCTCTTTTCTTTAAAAAAATGGTTGTTGCGTCATGTCATGGTCGGCAAAATACCGGCCCCTGCCATTGCCTGAGTCCATTCGCATGTGTGGAAGCGTATAATCGCTCAAAATAATCGCCGCGGCGAAAACCGGAAAATCGCCACTATACATTATTAATATAATAAGCCCGTGCGGCCGCCACGGCACGGCCGAGCCACACTGTTGGCGCCGCGATATGATGTCGGAGACATCACCGTATAATAACCTCGGGTCGTCCCGACCCGAGGAATCCCGAGCCCCTCCCACATCGACTCCGGAGGAGTCGCCCAGCTGTCGCATGGTCCTCTACGCTGATGGGCGACCCCGCTGGGGTCGGAGTGGGGTGTGAAGGCTATGTTCCGAGGGTGACGAGCACCCTCGGTTACCAATCGGTGATGCCGCCGGCATCAATAGCTCACGCATGTATGGCGGCACCGAGCAGCACATCAGACCATAGATTGATGCCGCCGGCATCAGTGGCTCACGCACAAATCGTGGCAGCAGTGCCATCATAACCACCGAACGGTGAAGCGAAAGCATCAATGGCTCCTGCATTTATGGCATCGCCGAGCCAGCCCATCCATGCCGCGGATTGAGCCCGGAGGGCTCACCGCTGTAGTAACCCCACGTCATGCCCGCAGGGCTGACGTGGGGTGAAAGGCCTCATACCCTATAGTCGACCCAGGCAGGGTCGCCGCTGAAACTGCCACTCCCATAGGCCGAAGGAGCTGTCACTACGGGCGGAACCCAGCGGCGACCCTGCCTGGGTCGATGGCTACGGGCATGCGAAACACCCCGCCTC
>CAZUWO010000029.1:0-26921 GCA_964623995.1 uncultured Prevotella sp.
TGCCTGTGGCGACAGAGTGAATTAAGCTAAATGACACAGTTCATCTGACGCACCCCTACCAGCTTCCAGATGAGCTTCTGTTGCAAGTTGAAATTGCAGTTTCCACTCCACCCACTCAAGTCTAAATCCAAGCTGGGATTCTTATACCATGTGTAGCCTCCATCTATATTGACGTATATATTGCCACCTTTCCACGGATTTATTTGTGCATAAGCCGATGTGTTAAAGCTTCTCTGGCGGTTGACATTGCCATAACTTGTCCATGTTTTGCCAACTTTTTCAGCCTGCAATACAGCTATCTGATTGTTGGAAAAATAGAAAGCCGGATTAATATTGAACGTAATCTTACTGTCAACGTGCATAAACGTGATTCCCACCTGTTGATTTCTAGCGCTGTTAAGCCCAGGTGCACCTTCGGTTATTGAAGTTGGAGTCTCTATTCTAGCCGGATTAAGGTAGCTTGTGCCTGGTCTGTTGATGTTGGTAGAGTAGTTTGCCGATATTGTATTGGCATCATCAATCTTGTATTGCACACTTGTCGAAGGGCACCAGTCGTTTAAATTTTTGCTGAAGCCATTACTTGAACCATCCGGATATGTTGCTTTCATGTGGCTATACTCATAGCGCAGTCCGGCCCTCATACTCCATTTACCCACATTTGCCCTCCATTCGGCGTAGGCTGCGGCCACTTGCGTGTTGTGATTAAAGCGGCTTTTCATGTCGGAATCGTCATAATCGGTGTAGTCCATTGCTGTATTGCTCTTATTGGAACGGTTAATGTACTTTGCTCCCACTTCAATTTTGTGAACCTTACCTAATGGCCTCACATAGTCAATCTGTCCAGTATGCTCAAAGAACTTTTCGTTGCTGCGTTGCTTATAACCTGTATAGGCAAACGGAACATTCACCATGTTGAAGAATGTAAGGTCAGTATTATTGTTCTGTCTAGTAGTGGAGCCCATGTAACTTAGCGTCAACACCTCACCGTCAAGATGTGTTTTGTGTTGGAAATCGAATCGTCCGTTTATGTTGTAGTAGTCGTATCGTGGTACCATAACGCTATTACTGTAACAGTATATTGTATTTCCGTTGCTGTCAAGCCTGCTGTTTCCTGTAGTGCCAGCCATGCCAACGTCGTAATAATAGCCTCCTGCCGAAAGTGAAAAGAGGTTTAACGAATCGAGCTCATAACTGGCAGAGATATTTCCGAAGTGTACTTTCACAGGTCCTCTACTATCCGTTTTACTCCTAACTACATCGCCACTGTCAGCATATCTTGTTTCTTCAGTGTTATGAATTTTCCGTTGACGCTTAGTCATGGAGCTAAAACCATAATTGGTAGATACTGTAACTTTGCCCAACTGTGTAGTTAAATTGACCGCAGGTTGCATACTTCCTTTATCGTTTATGGCGTAATTTACGCCTCCTGCCACACCTTTCATGCCCACATTGTCCTTCATCACAATGTTCAATATGGCGGTAGTGCCCTCAGCATCATACTTTGCGCCTGGATCTGTTATTACTTCTATTTTCTTAATGAGGTTGGCCGGAAGTGTCTTTAGTATCTGACTGACGGCACTACCCTCAAAAGACGGGTCGGGATGGCCATTCTTATAGATTTTGAAAGACGATGAACCTTTCACCTTAATGTTGTCCTGTCCGTCGACAGTTACCATAGGAACCTTGCGTAATATTTCGAGAGTATTATTTGTTTTTGCCTCTTCGTCGTGCGCAACGTCGTAGGTCAACTTGTCTATGTCTTGCTTAACAAGTTTCCTTGCAGCCGTTATCTGTACCTCGCCTAGTTCCAACTGCCTGAAGATAGCGGCAGTATCGTTTTCTGTAGAGTCGTTGGCTTGCTGGGCTCTTGCCATTGTTGGCAACAGCAAGGCCATGCAAGCGGTAAGAAATAGCTTCATAAATGCTTTTGTTTTTATTGAAAATTTGGGTTTAGTTGGAATATTCTTTACGCTCAATCGCTATTTCATGTCGGCCCACTTGCTGTCCACTTCATCAACACTAATACCGAGAAGGCGCATCTGCCGGAACACTTCTGGCAGTAATTCCTTAAAGAATGAGGTGCGACGTTGCTGTTGTATGTGATAGAGTGCATCCTGGCTGACGTAGTAACCTAATCCTCTGCGATTGTAGATGATGCCATTCCGGGCCAGTTCTTCGTAGGCCTTGACAGCGGTATTTGTGTTTACCTCCAGCGATATGGCATATTCTCGCACCGAAGGTATACGTTCGTCGGCCCGATATCTGCCTGCCAGTATATCGTCGCAAAGGCGATCGGCCATCTGTAGATATATAGCTTTATTGTCGTTGAACATATTTATTGTTTTAAAGCTTCCATTCTTGTCACTTGTTAGTGCTTATTTATTCCGCACTTTCAGCTTGTCTGTGTCTATACTTCCACTGCCGGCAATGCGTTGTTTCAGTGTTTCCACATCGCCTCTGAGCTCTATGTTGCCACTGCCGGCTATGCTTGTGTACACACTCTTACACGTATGCAGGCCCAGACTGACTTCTCCGCTACCTGCTATCTCAACCGACGTGTTGCCCACATTGGTTAATCCGGCATCGATTTCACCACTTCCGGCTATCGATAACGCAGTTTCAACGGCCCGTATATTCTTAATGTCAATCTCTCCACTACCTGCAATCGTAAGATCAAGGCTTTTGGCGGTCATCGTTGTGTCGCAACGGAAGCTTCCGCTACCTGCTATCGACACTCTTTGCAGACAAGGAGTCTTGACTATAATGGTTATATCATTATCATGACTACCTCTGAACAGATATTTCTTGTCTATTTCTTTGCTTTCCTCTATAATAAGTTGTGAGCCTTTAGTGTATACGTTCACATTGTCGAATTGGTCCTCCGAAGCTTTAACTGCCACGCTAAAAGTGTCTGAAGGTATGTATATTACCTTGGCAGGGTAACTTATGGTAATGGTGTTGAAATCCTTTGCTGCAATATTCTCAGTCTTTACAGCTTTAGATTTAGTGCCGCTTATGGTCTCCACCTTGCATGACGACAGTGAAATTGCAACAATAATGGCAAGCAAGGAAAATGTTATGGCTTTCATTATTTGTTGATTTTTAAAGGTTATACCATTTGTTGTTAACGGCCTGCAAGCGAGAATAAAGACGGAAAGAGGCCCAAAAGTTGAAGCATATTACAGCATAAGCGATGGCATATGTCGTTATTTCTGCCCAAATGCCGTCAATAAGGACGATACTCCAATTGCCTTCGCCATATAAAGAGTTGAGTATTGCGGCCACTCCCAACATGGTTGCTATGGTCAAAACTGTGAAAATGGTTATCAAAAGTAAGTTACTTTTTATCCAAGCATGCTTCCTGAAGAAAGATCCAAATAGCAAATAGACCGAGTTAATAAGCAAATAGCCGGTGAAATTGGTAAAGGCCGATTTAGGAAAGGCAATTGGCACAAAGTTTAAAGAACCAAAACTGCTGAAGAATGTGGCCAATACCGATGATGAATTATGGAAAACAAGCTGATTGACTATCAGTTGCAGCACATCGCCTGCGGCGAGTCCGGCCAATGCAGCTAATGGAAGTACAACAATTATGCAGATATATCGGCTGACAAATTTTTCTAATTTGCTTGCCGGAAGCATAAATGTGTTGATGCGACTATGCTTATCGTTCAAATTGCTTACAATCAGAGCGCTACCCGTAAGCAGATAACCTGCGAGCACAAAGACGAACAAGCTGCCTATGGTAGATGGATAACCGGCATTTGAATTGTTGCTAACAAGATTCAGGAAGAAGCACACCAGTATGGCGAGAAGGCCCGTACCTGCGGCCTTATAATATATTTTGCGACGACTGATTATCTGCCATGTCAGCGTGTTGGCAAATCTTTTGAAATTGAATGTATTCATAACTTGTTTGAAATTGCGGCGTTAAACAAAAGTTCAAGATTCATTTGCGTTTCTTCCTCATCGTTGTTTCGGTTGATTATAGCATTCATTCCGCCCATGCTTGGCTCAGCATAGATGGCCGATGAAGCCTCTTCGGTGGGGATAACACGGAAGGAATAACGCTTAGTTATGTCACTTACCGAAGCGTCGAGCAGCACATGGCTGTTGTCGATTATTACCACATGGTCGAGCAGATTCTCAATATCGTGAACCTGATGGGTTGATATTATGAGTTGGCGGTTGTTGTCCATGTGGCCCGCCACAACCTTACGGAAGAGACTTTTTGATGGTATGTCGAGCCCGTTTGTTGGTTCGTCCATAAGTATGAGGCGCGTATTGGTGGCCAAAGCATAGCTCATGAACACCTTTTTCTTCTGTCCCATGGACAGACTTTTAAGATTTGCGCTTGCATCTACATCGAAATCGTTAAGACATTGCCTAAGAAGTTCATTGCTAAAGTGCGGATAGAATACGCTGTTGAAGCGTACATACTCGCTGAGAGAGCATTCAGGAAGGTCGAATTCCTCTGGTACAAGGAATACGTCTTGCAGCATTTCGGGTTCATGATTGAAACTTTTAAGCCCATCTATGCTGACTTCGCCCTTGCTTGGACGCAGCAAGCCACTGACAAGATAAAGCAATGTGGACTTGCCTGTGCCGTTCTTACCAAGCAAACCATATATTCCACTGTCGGAAAGTGTTAGTGAAAAATCACTGAACACTTTCTTACGGCTGCCTTGATAGGCATAAGTGAGGTTGCTAACTTTAATCATAGTCACCTTGATTTTGTTTGTTTTGTCGTTTCGTTTTTATTGTTTTGTTTCTATTATTTAGTGTACTACTATAATAGTACACTGCAAAAGTAAGACGATATTTATAATTCCGCAAGGAACCGGTTAGTTTTTTACGGTTTGTTAACATAAATATTTCATTACCACATCATGCATCTTATCTTGCAATATTAGTGTATCAGACTGTATATCAGATACTTTACCTGTTAAATTTAAGCATATTCCGGCAAAGAATAAAGCGATAAAGTATTGACTTTACAACCGAATTGATGTACCTTTGCATGTGTGCCACCTTAAGGCTTTGGTGGATCTTTATAATTATATGTATTCACTGGAGACAAGCCCCAAACCATGTAACTTTATTACGGAAGCTCCGTAATCCGATTACGAAAGCCCCGTAACATGATTACGAAAGTTCCGTAACGACGTTACGGCAGTTCCGTAATTGCATTACGGGAGTGCCGTAATAAGATTACGGGGCCTAATGACCTTTTTACTACCATTATATGTAACGTTTTATTGATTTGAGTTGATTTGCCTTTACATATCTACCGGCATGCAAAATATTATGGATACGCAAGACAAAATAATAAGTTAAAATAAGTGAAAACAACAATTAGCAGGAACATTTGTTACCACAATGCGTACCCAACATGGTGTAATTTTGCTGCAAAAACAATAAGATATGGAAAAGAAGATAAATCTTTCAGAGTCAGTTTATACTCTTACACGACTTTATCCGGAACTGATCGACATAATGGCCGGATTGGGATTTGGCGAGATTCGTAATAGCATAGTGAGAAAATCCGTTGGCAAGCTGATGACAATTCCTAAGGGTGCAAAGATGAAAGGCGTGAAGTTGCCATTCATATTAAATACATTGAAGGCCAAAGGATTTACCATAGAAGGCTCTGATGCTTCTGGAAAAGTGGCCGATTCTACTGTTTCCGCCACCGGCAAGCAACTTGAATTGCTTAAGAATTATTTGCGGCGACTCGGCAAAGGCGAAGATCTGGAAAACGTTAGAAAGGATTTCAAGGCCAATTTCCAGAATGTTGAAGCAGCCGATATAATGCGTGCAGAGCAAGAACTGATAGCTGAAGGCGAGCCTTTAAACCAGGTTCAGAAACTCTGCGACTTGCATTCGGCCCTCTTTCACGGCAGCACTGAGGAGGAAAGGCTGGCCAATGCCGAACGCGAAGTGGCCAGATCGGTGAGTAGAGAGCAGGAAAGGCAGTGGGCGGCACAGGCCAATGACAACAGCAGCAAGGCAACACAACTGATAAATACAACAGGACATCCGCTCCAAACATTAACTTTTGAGAACGAAGCCCTTAAGATTGTGCTCGAAAAGTACAGAAAGGCAAAGACAGAAGGAACAGATCTGAAGGCGATAGTGGCTCAAGTGCGTGACATTGCCATACATTATGCAAAGAAAGGCGACCTACTCTACCCCTTGCTTAAGGTAAAATACGGCATCAATGGACCATCACAGGTGATGTGGACTGTTGATGATGAGATACGTTTAGAGCTGTCAAGGCTCGCAAAATCAGACCATCAAGATGCCGAATGGGGCGAAAGAGCTGACAATGTTATGAAGAGAGCTGAGGAAATGGTGTACAAGGAGGCCAACATTTTGTTTCCATTGTGCGCCGCAAACTTCACAATGGATGAATGGAAACAAATATACCGTGACTCAAAAGACTATGCCCAATGCCTCGGAGTGGTGCCGGCTGTATGGGAAGAGGCCGAAACAGCAGAGCCAACCATAAGCAAAAGAGAAGGAGAAATAGTGATGCCGGGAGGTCATCTGACAGTAGAGCAACTCACATCAATGCTCAACACGCTGCCGTTGGAAATATCATTTGTAGACGAAAGTGATATAAACAAGTTCTTCAACGAGGGACACAAGGTGTTCAAACGCCCCAGTATGGCTATTGACCGCAGTGTTTTTTCGTGCCATCCGCCCAAGATTGAACCCATGGTGAGGGCCATAATATCCGACTTTCGTACAGGAAAGCGCGACCAAGTGCCTGTATGGATGGAAAAGAATGGGCATACAATGCTTGTAAACTATATGGCGGTGAGAGACCGGAATGGCTGGTTTGTTGGCACAATGGAGATAGTTCAGGACATGGAATTTGCCAAAAAGCACTTTGCAAGCAAATAAATAATAACGACCAAGAACACATAAAAAGCAAAAGCAACCAACCTTGAATTTGTGCAAGATTGGCTGCTTTCGTGTTGCTGTTATTGCATAGGAACAAGACCTTCCCAGCGTACATCCCAATCATTCGGAAAGCCAGGATTGGTGCCTACATGTCCATCCCAGCCTGTACACATCATAGCCACGGCTGTAAGTAAGCCACCATTGCCAGGCAAATACAGCCTAAGACGACCGTCTTGATAATTATGCCCATTATGCAAGTAAGTGTTTTTCTGCATCGGCATTAACAAAGCATTGACTGCATCGTTAGGTCTGCCAAGTCGAGCTGCCGTCATTGCAGTCATGGGGAAGTCCCATCCCCACGAGGTGGGCCAATTCCAATTCTTCAAAATCCAGTCTAATGTCTTGTTCATTACACGGTGATTGATAAGGACATTATCGGGTAGTACGCCAAAAGCCGCCAATAAAGCAGGATGGTCGCTCGTCATACGGAGGTTGGTATAAGTGTCAGTGGCACTCTCTGCTGCAAGATACAGACTGTCAGAGTTAAAAGCCAACGGTGAGAGTTTGGCCACAATATCGTCCCATTTGACGTTGCGGGGCTTGCCTTGGCGCTCCCGCCACTCGTTGGCAACCTGCAATGCATAGTGCCAATAACTGAGTTCATAGGGCGGATTGATGGTAGTGGCGGCCTTTAACGTCTCTTGGGCCGGTATACAGCCACGTAACACGTAGCGGTTCTTTGCCTTATCATATTCTGCAAACGACTCCATGAACTCTGCTGTCTGCTCTACCAGCTCGCCATATTTGTCCAAATATTTTCTCCCAGGAGATGTACGGTAAAGTTCTTCTGCTAAATATATAAGATGTGGTTGCTGCCAAATAAGGTAAGAACCTATATTTGATGGGGCTTCTTGGCCTGAAGGATCTGTCATTTTCATCCACCTTACACCGGCAAAGCCTTGTCTTTGAGCTATCTCGCGGGCAACAGGTTCAACTTTTTTGTACCATGACAGACTGCGATCAAGTATTTCCGGATGGCCCCAAAGGGCAAACTGAGCCTGATGCCACCATATCATCTCAAGATGGAACTTGCCAAACCAACTGTTGTAAGTAAGTCCTGTTTCCTGCGGAGGAGTGTTTCCACCATCGTTTACGGCCAAAAGATACTGCGAAAGCACAACCCTGCGCTCCAGTTCGCGTGCCCTTGGATCGGCCACACGTGAGAAATCGACTATTGCTCCTGTATTCCAGTAGTTGTTCCAGAAGGCTGAAGTAACGGCCTCTTGGGTATTAAAGTCGGTTGAATTTTCTTTTATGGCATCTTCAGCGAACTCCACATTGAAGTCGAGCTCATTGTCTTTTGAAGCCAAAATCAGCTTATTCCGACCTACTTTCTTGAGCGAAGCCTTGCCGATCCAGCCCACACGGACATAATAAACTGTTTGGTCTATGGTTCTACGGAGCAGTGCACTATTAGCAGTCTGACTGACTATTGTTGTATTGTGTAGCTTATCCTTGGTCCAATCACACGCATCATCAGAATGCCCACCTGTGGGATAGGCAAAACGGATAACCACTTTCGGCTTGGCAGAGGACTCTATTAGCGAAGCTATACGACCACCATCGGGAGCACATACGGTCTGAACGTGGTAGTTGTCTTTACCATAAGTGAAACGACTGTCAATAGCTCCATTCCACATATCAAGGGTTTCATTTATGTTTTTCACTTCTGAGGGATTGCTGAGAGCCAGTCCTACAGTGCCTAGATGCAACCTATGAGGATTTACACGCAGCCATTCCGACGCATCATGCTGCCGTCCCGGAGTGCTGAACTGCGCAGAATAGAGTTCTTTACGGCCACGACCGAAGTCTTTTGCCTCAAGAGCATCGGTCGGAACATAATGATTGGGATTGGCAAAGCTATGCCACCCCCAGTCGCTCATGGTTCCAAGTGGTACGCCCTTGGCATAAAGCTCAGGAAAAGTTTGTAATCCGGTGGCGTCGACAGTCATAGCGAAGTGACCGTTACCAACAGTAAGGGACTGTAAACTGTCCAGAATTGTTACCTTAGGATTATTTCTGCTGATTACCGTCTTGCGGTCAATGCTGCCGGCATTGGCACATAGAGGCAATAATAGTGTTAGGATTGCCATCAGGCTTTGTTTCAGTCTATTCATAAATATGGTTTTTATTGTATTTGTTTTTTGCCATGCAAATTTAATGATATGTATTCTGAAATATCTGCAATTTATGTGTTTTAGTCATTGATTTTTGGCAATTAATGTGTAATTTTACAGGCAGAATACAGCAAAAGCATTAAATAATAATGATGGATAAAAAAAGTAAGAACGCAAATATAATTATAGCCATGGACTCCTACAAAGGATGCCTAACTCAACGGCAAGCCAATGAAGCCGTGGCAAAAGGAGTAATCAAAGCAAACTGCAAACTTAAGCCAATAACAGTAGAAGTAAGCGATGGGGGTGAGGGATGGACGGCAACTTTCGAAACAGAATGGAATTGTCAACCTATAGAAATCGTTGCTCACGACGCACTGATGCGCCCAATCAAGGCCAAATATATCTGCAAGGGTGAAACCGCGGTAATAGAAGTGGCTCAAACTATTGGCTTATCCATGATAGAGCCAGAACAACTTAATCCTCTGAAAGCAACGAGTTATGGAGTTGGAGAAATGGTAGCCGACGCCATAAAGAGAGGATGCAAGAGATTTCTTGTAGGCTTAGGAGGTTCAGCCACAAGCGATGCTGGCATTGGAATGCTGCAGGCCTTGACCGATAAACTGGCTCATGGTAAGCATTTTTACGATATAACAGGACTGGAAAAACTGCATTTCATAATTGGAACTGACGTTACAAATCCTCTCACAGGACCAGAGGGAGCCGCTGCAGTGTTTTCAATCCAAAAGGGAGCAACGCCAGAAATGATACCCATTCTTGACCGAAAAGCATCTACATTTGCCAGAATGGCTGCCAATCATTATGGCTTTGACACAAGCAACAGGCCTGGAGCAGGCGCCGCTGGAGGGTTGGGCTATGCCTTTATGCAGTTTCTTGGTGCCAAGAATGAGTCGGGAGCTGAAATAGTTCTCAAAGAGTGCGGATTCGACGAAAAGCTCTCTGATGCGCTAATGGTAATAACGGGAGAAGGTTCTTCTGATGATCAGACTCTCATGGGTAAGTTGCCTGCCGTGGTATTGAAACATGCTTTACGCAACAATGTGTCTGTTTTACTCTTGTCGGGACGTGTCAATTCTAAGGAAGAACTGCTGAAAGCAGGTTTCCGTGACGCCGTAGCTATAAGTCAAGGAATGAATTACGCCGAAGCCATAAAACCGGGAAATGCAATGAAAAACCTTGAAAATATCACATGCAAGTGGCTTTCTGCTACTTCAATGCAGCCTTGACGGGAGTCAAAGAGCCGTCGTTTGGTGCCGGATTAATGCCAAGCAGGTGGCATAAAAGCGGATAAACAGTGGTGTTGCTGAAGTGGCCTAAGTCCGTCTTATAAAAGCTTGGACCAACAGCTCTGAACACTGCATGCATGTCACTCATATCCGGATCCCAGCCATGAGTGCCTCCTCCGGTTATAGAATCATCTTGGAAAATGAAACCAACATCGGGTAACACGACCACATCACCAATGCTTGGATTGTGGCTATAATGCAACTTGGCTGGAACGTTTGCCCTTTTCCAAGCCCTCAGATTGTCAACAGCCGACAGTGCTGCCACTATAGAATCGGCGGCAGAGGGGCTTGATGCATAAATGTTGGCCGGCAGATTTCCTTCTATTTTACGTATCCACGAAGGCTTGAGATAATCCTTCGGGCGTATAACATGGTCTGAAAGCACGTAACTCATGCCATGATCGCTTACTATAATGAAATCTACCGATTGCTTATCCAGTATTCTGCCATACATATTATGGAGCACAGAATCCATGTGCTCCATAGCCATTTGCGTCTGTTTGGCTTGAGGTCCGAACAAATGCCCATTGGCATCAGGCTGTTCGAAATATGCCATTATGAGCTCTGGGCCATTGGAACTGTTTACGGCTTCTACGATTTTATCTTCCCTTTGCAGTTCTGTAAGGTGGTTACTATCGTAATCATACCACTCATCAGGATAGATTCCGCATATCTTTACATCAGATCCAGGCCAATGAAACACTGCCGACTTCAATCCGAACTTATGAGCTGTAACCCAAATTGGTTCGCCTCCCCAATATCGAGGGTCATTCTTGGTTTCCTTATTTGACAGAGAAAACTCAGATTTCAATATAGGATTGTAAAAACTATTGGCTATTATGCCATGATGCTCTGGTCTAAGTCCTGTGGCAAGAGTATAGTGATTGGGGAATGTTTTTGAAGGAAAACTTGGCACAAGCGATCCGCTGGCTCCTACCGAAGCTAACGAATCGAGAAACGGAGTGTCATACATCTGAGGATAATCCCACCGACATCCATCAAGACTAATTATGACAACCCTATGTCGAGCCGATAAACTAAAGGCAGATACCAACAGCAAAAATAACAGAATAGTTCTTCTCATAAAATTAAATATGATGATAAGGTTCGCCGTTTATAATTGTGCAAGCACGGTAAAGTTGCTCAGTGAAGATAAGTCTAACCATTTGATGACTGAATGTTATTTTAGACAAAGAAAGCTTTTCTGAGGCTCTTTGGTAAACATCAGCAGAGAAACCGTAAGGTCCACCTATGATAAACACAAGACGTCGGGACGAGTTTTTCTTTTTTTCGAGCCATGTAGCCATCTCTACACTTGTTTGTTCCTTGCCCCGTTCGTCAAGTAGTATCACTGTATCAGAGCTTTCAAGGCGGGCCAGTATTAATTTTCCTTCAGCCACTTTCTGTTGCTCCGCACTCAGGTTCTTGGTGCTTTTAAGTTCTGGAATCACCATTATGCTGAATGGCATATAGTGGTTTATCCTCTGCCTGTAGTCGTCAATGGCTTGCTGATAGAGTCCATCCTTGGTCTTGCCTACAAGTATCAGCTCAGTTTTCATACTCTGATGCCCTCTTTGGATTCATTGGAAACCAACCTTTTAGAACCCGTTTGCGCTGTTCAAAGAGTTCGCCTATGCCCCAAAGAAGTGAAGCTCCGGCAACGCCAAGCACAGCACTGATGAATAAATCATGGACAAACAGTGCCACAACACAACAGGCTATGCCTCCCAAAAGCAATGCCCACCAATAGCGAGTGCCCGTGTAGTATTCCATTTTTATAACAACAGGGTGCATCAATCCTATTATAAGGAATGTACATATTGCCAAGAACACACCCTCAAAGTTTAAATTCATCTTCGTACTATATATGTTTAAACGACTGCAAATTTACAAATTTTATGCTAATATGAGGCATCGGTTTCAAAATTATTGCCTAACTTTGTAGCATAAAACACATTAAACCTTATTATTAAACTACTACTCTTATGGAAAATAACACAGAGTTGATAGCCCAATGTGAGCAGAAAGCCAAGCAATGGCTTTCACCTGATTTTGATGAAAACACACGTAAGGAAGTTCAAGCCATGCTTGACGACGACGACAAGACTCCACTTATAGAGGCTTTCTACAAGAATTTGGAGTTTGGTACCGGCGGATTGCGTGGCATTATGGGTGCCGGCTCAAACCGGATGAACATCTACACGGTGGGAATGGCTACACAAGGCTTTGCCAATTATCTTAAAATCAACTTCAAAGACCGCAAGGAAATCAGTGTTGTCGTATGTCACGACTGCCGTAATAACAGTCGTTTGTTTGCAGAAACAGTGGCAAACATATTCTCTGCCAATGGCATTAAGGCTTACATTTTCGATGATTTGAGGCCTACACCGGAGTGCTCTTTTGCAATACGCTATCTGAAAGCACAAGCCGGAGTGAACATAACAGCAAGCCACAACCCACGTGAATACAACGGCTACAAGGCTTACTGGGAAGATGGAGCGCAGGTACTGGCACCACATGACGTTGGTATCATCGACGAGGTGAACAAGGTTAAGGTGGAGGATGTGAAGTTCAAAGGAAACAAAGACCTTATCCAAATAATCGGAGAGGACATCGATGAGCCCTACATCCGCCAAATACGCACCATCTCTATTGATCCTGAAGTAATCAAGAGGCAACATGATCTGAAGATTGTCTATACTCCATTGCACGGCGCCGGACGTGTTATCATACCACGCTCGCTGGCTTATTGGGGCTTTGACAACGTTCATTGCGTTCCGGAGCAAATGATAAAAGATGGCAACTTCCCAACAGTTGTACGTCCGAATCCAGAGTTTGCAGAGGCCCTTACATTAGGTTTGCGCGACGCAAAGAAGCTTGATGCTGACATACTTATGGCTTCTGATCCTGATGCAGACCGCGTAGGAATGGCTTGTAAGAACGATAAAGGCGAATGGGTGCTCATCAATGGCAACCAGACATGTCTCATATTCTTGTGGTATATCATCACTAACCGTAAGGCAACAGGCAAATTGAAGCCAACGGACTTTATAGTAAAAACCATCGTTACGACTGAAGTTATTCGCAAAATTGCCGAGAAGAACAATATCGAAATGCGTGATGTCTATACCGGTTTCAAGTGGATTGCCCGCGAAATACGTCTCTCCGAGGGCAAACAGCAATACATTGGCGGCGGCGAAGAGAGCTATGGCTTCCTGGCTGAGGACTTTGTACGCGACAAGGACGCAGTAAGTGCATGCTCATTGCTTGCTGAGATTTGCGCCTATGCTAAGGATAAAGGTAAGACTCTTTATGATTTGCTTATGGATATTTACATGGAGTATGGCTACTCTAAGGAATATACCATCAACGTAGAACGTCCAGGAAAGACCGGTGCTGATGAGATACAGCAGATGATGCGCAACTTCCGCGCCAACCCACCAAAGGAACTTGGGGGCGAGAAGATAACTCTGTGGAAAGACTATCAAACACTTGAGGCCACCGATGCAGAGGGTAATAAGACCAAACTCGAAATGCCCGAGACAAGCAATGTGCTGCAATGGTTCTGCGCTGATGGCACAAAGGTCAGCGTTCGTCCATCCGGCACCGAGCCAAAGATTAAGTTCTATGTTGAAGTAAAGGACACAATGACATCGCCATCTGACTATCGTCATTGTGAAACTGAAGCAACTGAGCACATAAAGAAGATTGAAAAGGGTCTCGGATTAGACTGATAATTTACTACACATTATTATATTTAGAGTCCACTGTACGGCATTCCGCTTGCAGTGGACTTTTACTTAGTCAGTCATTCTCACCCATATAATAGTTATAAAGCTGTCATTTACATTGGCCAAACACCCAATTTGCGGTTAGTAAACAAGCCATTTAGAGCCCAATAATGGCATAATTTGATAATTAAAAGCGTTAAAAACAAAAGAAATTATATATTTTCTTTGTGCATTTAAAGAAAATAACTAATTTTGCAAGCATAAATAAAACAATAACAAGAATGAACATTATTACTTCTACAGCATGGTGGTGGCGTAACTCAAGATTCCTAACGGTCGTGAGCGCTTAGCCCTGTGCAGTGAAGCAAGCAATAATAAAATGGGGATTCGTCGCAACGACGGATTCCCATTCTTTTTTTATTGCAATTCGAAAATGAAACTATTAAATTCTAAGAATATGGATACAAAAGCCTTGTTCAATCAACTTCTCAACCAAGAGAAACTAACTCGCCAGCAAACTAAGGAAATATTGGTGGGCATAACCAAAGGTGAGCTCAACACAGAAGAAATAACTGCACTGCTCACGGCAATACAAATGCGTGGCATTACCGTAGATGAGCTACTCGGATTCCGCGACGGCATACTTGCGACAGGTGTTCCAGTGCCTCTCGATTGTGACAGATACATAGACGTGGTGGGCACAGGGGGCGACCGAAAGAACACCTTCAACATATCCACAACCAGTTGTTTCGTCATTGCAGGAGCCGGCTACAAGGTGGCAAAGCATGGCAACTATGCAGCCACAAGCGTGAGTGGTGCATCTAATGTCATAAAAAATCACGGCGTAAACTTTACCGACGACATTGATAAACTGAACCGTTCAATCAATGAATGTGGCATAGTGTATTTGCATGCACAACTCTTTGCCAAGGCCATGAAGTTTGTTGGACCAATAAGAAAAGCCCTCCCCTTCCCTACCTTCTTCAATCTTCTCGGTCCAATAATTAATCCTTCAAAGCCTCAATGCCAATTACTCGGAGTGGCAAACCTTGACCAAATGAGGCTCTACAAGCAGGTTTATGAGAAAATTGGCATTGATTATGGAATTGTAAACAGTATTGATGGCTACGATGAGATATCGCTAACTGGCGACTTTAAGGTTTCAACCAACAGCTACGAACGTGTGTTCAGTCCATCGGATCTAGGCTTCGCACCAGCCAAACCAGAAGAAATCGTGGGTGGTGCCACGGAGGAAGAGGCCAAAGAGATATTCGACCATGTGCTCGATAACACTGCCTTGCCTGCTCAAAAGAACATTGTTCTTGCCAATGCTGCATTTGCAATACAGGTGTTGGAGCGTGGAACGAAAAGCATAGAAGAATGTATCGAGATAGCTAGAGAGAGCATAGACTCGGGCAAAGCCAAGAAAACATTCCTTAAGTTCGTTGAACTTAATAAATAATAAGGTATGAAAGACGTACTGAATGAAATAATAGCCAACAAGTTAAGAGAACTGGAGGAGGCCAAAACCGTGCTGCCCCTTGGAAAGCTTGCCAAGATGGTTGACAGCGAAAATGTGGCTCCGGCAGCGTCAATGAGCCAAGCTCTGAAAGAGTCTCCTACAGGAATCATTGCCGAATTCAAGCGTAAGTCGCCATCACGTGGATGGATTAACCGCAATGCCAAGCCAGGAATTGTGGCAAAGGCCTACGAAGAGGCCGGTGCGACAGCATTAAGTGTGCTTACCGACAGAACGTTTTTTGGTGGCTATCCTGAATATATCCAAGAGATAAAGGCCGTAGGAGTAAAGCTGCCTGTGCTGTATAAGAATTTCGTTATCGACCCATGGCAATTGCTTATGGCACGACATGCAGGAGCATCGGCAGTGCTACTCATAGCAGCTTGCCTTGAAAAGGAAGCTTGCGCAAGCCTTATCAATGATGCTCATCAACTGGGATTGGAAGTTCTACTCGAAATGCACTCGGAGCAAGAGCTGGAATATGCCGAGCTCGAACCAGACATGTTGGGCATTAATAATCGCAATCTTGGCAGCTTTATTACTGATGTCGACAACTCGTTCAGACTGGCAGAAAAACTTCCAACCAACAAAGTCAAGGTGAGCGAGAGTGGCATCAGCAACCCAGAAACCATCAAGCAACTGCGCAAAGCTGGCTATAATGGCTTTTTGATTGGCGGTGCCTTCATGGAAAAAGACAATCCCGGAGCAGAACTTTCTAATTTTATTAAACGTCTAAACTAACCATCTATGAATCAGAAACTATTGATAAAGGTTTGCGGAATGAGAGAACCACAGAACATAAAAGATGTTTCGGCTCTCGACATAGACATAATAGGGTTGATATTTGTGCCTGAATCGCCACGCTATGTGGCTGCAGTAAGTTCGCTAGCAGGCCTTATTCCAGACATACCGGCATTCAGAACAGATGATTTTAAGAAAAGAGTGAAGCTGGCAGGTGTGTTTGTTGACACCATGCCGCAAAGCATAATAACAGCTGTTTACAACTATAATTTGGACATAGTGCAACTACATGGGCACGAATCACTGGTGATGATAGACAACCTAAGGCGCTCACTCGTGCCCGATATCACTAAGTATATAACGATAATAAAGGCCATAAACATTAGTGAATCAGATGACTTGAAACTCTGCAACCAATATGAAGGCAAAGTAGATTACTTTCTTTTCGATACTAAATCGAAGACAGGAGGTGGCAGTGGCAGAAAATTCAATTGGGATATTCTTAAAAATTACAATGGCAACGTGCCCTTCTTTTTGAGTGGTGGCATAGGTCCTGACGACTACGAGCAGATTAAAGGCTTCAATCATCCAATGTTAGCCGGCATTGATCTTAATTCGGGCTTTGAGCTGGAACCAGGACTTAAGGACACGGAAAAATTAAGTACATTTATAGAAAAGATTAGAAAATGAACAAGATAGACGAACTATTCCACAACCGAGGAACACGTAAGCTGCTCTCACTCTATTTCTGCGCCGGTTGTCCTACGCTTGAAGGCACGGCCGATGTATTGCTTGCAATGCAGCGCCACGGCATAGACATGGTTGAAGTAGGTATTCCGTTTAGTGATCCTCTGGCCGATGGACCGGTTATTCAAGCTGCCGGGACAGTGGCCTTAAAAAATGGCATGACATTGCGGAAGCTCTTTTCACAGCTGAAAGCAGTTAAAAACGAAATCAGTATGCCACTGGTAATGATGGGGTATTTAAATGTCGTAATGCATTATGGCTTTGAAAACTTCTTCAAGTCATGTGTAGAAAGTGGCGTAAGTGGCTGCATCATACCCGATTTGCCATTCAAGGACTACATGAACGACATTAAACCGCTGGCCAACAAATACGACATTAGGGTGATAATGATGATTACTCCAGAAACAAGCGACCAGCGAATAAGACTCATTGACGACAATACGCAAGGCTTCATCTACATGGTTTCGAGCGCAAGTGTTACGGGAGCACAGAAGGAATTCAACGAGAAGAAACTTGAATACTTCCGCCACATAAACTCGATGCATCTTAAAAATCCAAGGCTTATAGGCTTTGGCATATCAAATAAGCAGACCCTCGAGAGCGCACAACAGAACTCCGACGGTGCGATAATAGGCTCACGGTTTGTTACTCTGCTGCAAGAAAAGGCCAATCCCGATGAAGCACTCGATCAATTAATGAAAGATTTGGAAAAATAGAAACAGGAAAAGAAATGAAATATCAAGTTAGCAAGGACGGATTCTTTGGTCATTATGGTGGCGCTTACGTACCCGAGATACTTTATCGGTGCGTTCATGAGCTCCAAGATGCATATCAAGGAATAATGGAAAGCGACGAGTTCAAGAATGAATACCATCAGTTGCTCAAGGACTATGTGGGGCGACCCACCCCACTCTACTATGCCAAGCGCATGAGCGAGAAGTATAACTGCAAGCTATTCTTGAAGCGTGAGGACCTGAACCATACCGGTGCGCACAAAATTAACAACACTATCGGCCAGATATTACTGGCCAAGAAAATGGGGAAAACACGTGTAATAGCCGAGACTGGGGCCGGTCAGCACGGTGTTGCCACTGCTACGGTGTGCGCTTTGATGGACATGGAATGTGAGATATTTATGGGAAAGACCGACGTTGAACGCCAACACACCAACGTGGAGCGTATGAAAATGCTCGGGGCAAAGGTGCATCCGGTAACCACTGGCAACATGACACTAAGCGATGCCTGCTCGGCCGCAATCAGAGATTGGTGCTGTCACCCAGAAAACACATTTTATATTGTAGGCTCTACCATGGGTCCGCACCCTTATCCTGACATAGTTGCAAAGATGCAAAGTGTTATTTCGGAAGAGATAAAATGGCAATTGAAAGAGAAAATAGGCCGTGATTATCCCGACTATCTTATAGCCTGTGTGGGCGGAGGCAGCAATGCCGCAGGCACAATATACCATTATATTGATGACGAAAGGGTGAAAATACTGTTGGCTGAGGCAGGAGGACATGGCATTAACACCGAATATACGGCCGCAACCATACACTGCGGCACTGAGGGAATAATACATGGGGCACGCACTCTGGTAATGCAAGACGACGATGGGCAAATAAAGGAGGCCTTCACCATAAGCGCCGGGCTCGACTATCCGGGCATAGGGCCAATGCATGCCGACTTATCAGACAAGGGAAGGGAAAAGGTTGTTGCCATAAACGATGATGAAGCAATACGCGCCGGCTATCTGCTCACCCGCATGGAAGGCATAATTCCGGCAATAGAGAGTGCGAATGCAGTTGCCGCTCTTGAGAAAATGACTTTTAAGCCAGATGATGTCGTGGTGCTGACCGTGAGCGGCCGTGGCGACAAAGACATTGAAACATATCTCAAAAATAAAGATATGGCAGGGGAATGGGGCAAATTCTAAGAGTAATATCGGTACGTTAAATCAAATGAATTATATAGTAAGACAAATGGGAAGAATATACTCCATAAATGGCCTTATATTAGATAATCCGATTACGGCAGTCCCGTAATCGAATTACGAAGCTTTCGTAACGGCATTACGACACTTTCGTAACAACGTTACGGGGCTGCCGTAATCCTATTAAGAGAGTGCCGTAACAACATTACGGCCTTCCGTGGTCAAGTTACAGGCTTTTCGTGATAAAAAATACTGTGATTATAGCATATAATTCCAATGCCTATACTTGACGGAGAAGGGGGTTAAAAGTAATCGCCTTTATGTTTAAAAGAATTCGGATATTCACATCTTCGGAATAGTAAGAGAAAACATTATACTTACCAATAAGCTCTATCACATTAACAGAAAAGAATATGACTGATTTTAAATATAATACAGATCATAAAAAAATTTTGGCCGATTTGTACACTCCTGTGGGACTTTACCTTAAGCTGCGCGACCTGTATCCACAGTCGGTTCTGATGGAAAGTTCGGACTATCATGGCAATGACAACTCGCGTTCGTTTATTGGCATCAACCCGATGGCAAGTTTTGCAGTCGACCATGGAGTTATAAAGCTGTTGTGGCCAAATAAACAAAGAGAGTCGATACCACTCCCCGGATATTCAGAAGGAAAACCATCACCACAAAAAGGCTTAGCAAAGAGACTCATAGCTGATAAACTCACCGATTTCATATCATCGCTTCAGGTAGAAGGACAAGGTTCAAACCTCTTTGGGCTTTACGGCTTTACCTCATTCAATGCCGTAAGATACTTTGAGGATATTTCTGTCAAGGATTCGCGAGAGGATAAAAACGACGCTCCCGACATACTATATGTAATGTTTAGAGACATCATAGTATTCGACCATTTCAACAACACTTTGGAAATAGCATCATTAATTGGCGACGATGGCAAAAGTGATTTGGAGCAGCTGTTGCGCAATATTAACAAGTCATCATGCCAAGTTTACAATTTCCATCCTATAGGAGAGCCCTCATCTACGGTTACAGACGAGCAGCACAAGGCCAACATACGCCAATGCGTAGCGCACTGCCTGCGTGGCGATGTGTTTCAAATCGTTATTTCGCGCCGCTTCATTCAACGCTACGAAGGCGATGACTTCAAGCTGTATCGGGCCCTAAGGATGATAAATCCATCACCCTACCTTTTCTATTTTGACTTTGGCGGTTACCGCATATTTGGTTCTTCGCCCGAAACTCACAACAGGATAGAAGGAAATAAGGCCTTCATTGACCCAATAGCCGGAACAACAAAACGAACCGGAATAAAGGCCGAGGACGTGAAACATGCAGAGTTTCTCAGAAACGATCCAAAGGAAAATGCCGAGCATGTTATGCTTGTAGACCTTGCTCGCAACGATTTATCGCGCAATTGCCATGATGTTCATGTTGACTTTTATAAGGACATGCAGTTCTATAGCCATGTTATTCACCTTGTTAGCCGTGTAAGTGGAACCATAGACGACAGGTTAGGCGCTTCGAAACGTGAACTGTTGCTAAAGCGTATCAATACATTCATTGACACTTTCCCAGCAGGAACCCTCTCAGGAGCGCCAAAAGTAAGGGCAATGCAGATAATTTCAGAGCTGGAACCACACAATCGTGGAGCTTATGGAGGCTGTATCGGCTTCATAGGTCTAAATGGCGTTCTGAACCAAGCTATTGTAATACGCACTTTTATAAGCCGAAACAACGAACTGTGGTTCCAAGCCGGAAGTGGCGTAGTAGCAAAATCAAACGACGAATATGAGCTTCAGGAAGTTAACAGCAAACTTGGAGCCCTGGTAAAGGCAATAAAAACAGCAGAAAAACTATGAGAACGGCAGTAATAGACAATTACGATTCCTTCACTTATAATCTTGTTCACATCGTGAAAGAGACTGGAACGGAGGTCAGTGTCTTTCGTAACGATCAGTTCCAGCTAAAAGACTTGGAACCATTCGACAACATAATATTAAGTCCCGGACCTGGAATCCCCTCAGAAGCAGGTTTGCTTCTGGACGTTATAAGGCAATACAAGAACAGCAAGCCAATGCTTGGAGTTTGCTTAGGCCATCAAGCCATAGGCGAAGTGTATGGGGCCAAGCTTCAAAACTTACACGAAGTTTATCACGGGGTTGCAACTCCGATTGATATTATTGCCGATGATCCAATATTTTCAGGCCTGCCCCGTCGTTTTGAAGCAGGACGTTATCACAGCTGGGCCATTAGTAGTGAGGGCTTTCCTGATTGCTTGGAAGTTACGGCAAAGAGCGATGACGGGTGCATTATGGCCATCCGGCATCGCTCTCTCCCAATTCACGGAATACAGTTCCATCCAGAAAGCGTCCTGACCCCTTTGGGTAAAACGATTATTCAGAACTTCATGCAGATCAAAGCATGAAGTTCTGCACTGCGCTATACCTCCTTCAAGTAGCTGTCCTTGAATCCAAGGAAGTATAAAATGCCGTCCAATCCGATGGTGTTGATGCTCTGTTCGGCGTTGGCCACAACACGAGGCTTGGCGTGGAATGCTATTCCAAGACCGGCTTCTGTAATCATTGGCAAATCGTTAGCACCGTCGCCTACGGCTATTGTCTGCTCCAAGTTGACGTGCTCTACCTGAGCCAGCAGCCTAAGGAGTTCGGCTTTGCGGTGTCCATCCACAACAGGGCCAATGTACTTACCGGTCAATTTGCCATCTTCCCCTATCTCCAGTTCATTAGCATAGATATAGTCAACACCGAATCTGCGGCGCATATATTCCCCAAAGTATGTGAAGCCACCACTCAGTATGGCTATTTTGTAGCCGGCTTTCTTCAGCACAGCCATCAGCCTGTCGGCTCCTTCTGTTATCGGAAGATGCTCTGCTATGTCTTGCATCACACTAACGTCGAGGCCTTTGAGCAGAGCCACACGCTCAGTAAAGCTCTCTTTGAAGTCTATTTCGCCTCTCATGGCGCGGGCTGTTATAGCAGCCACTTGGTCATAGACTCCGTTTCGACGTGCCAATTCGTCTATACACTCGGCCTGAATAAGCGTAGAGTCCATATCGAAGCAAATGAGGCGACGCATACGACGATACATATCGTCTTTCTGGAAAGAGAAGTCTATTTCGTATTTCCGTGTCAGGCGCATGAACTCCTGTTGCATTTTGGCCCTGTCTAAAGGCTTGCCACGCAGCGAAAATTCAAAGCACGTCTGCTTGTTGCGGTCTGGATGCTGTATGCTCATGCGGCCAGTAAGACGGCGTATGCTATCAATGTTGAACCCTTGATCCTTTATCACTCTCGCAGCTTCCTCAATATGGATTGCTGTAAGCTTGCGGCCGATAATCATTAAGATGTATCTGTCTTTTCCTTGGTGGTCTACCCACTTCTCATAATCCTCATCTGAAATGGGAGTAAAGTCCACATGTACGTTCAATTCTGTTGCTTTGAACAGCAAATCACGCATTACCTGTCCGGAATGGAAAGTGTCTGTGCGTACCAAAACGCCTAGAGAAAGAGTTGAGTGAATATCCGCCTGACCAATGTCAAGTATCTGTGCGTTATACTTTGATAGGATTCCCATCACGGTCATTGTTAGACCTGGTCTGTCTTGGCCAGTAATACCTATCAGGAATTGTTCCATCTTAGCTTGTTCTGCCATATAGGAAAAATGAATAGTTATAGAATTGTGGGCAAAGTTAAACTTTTTTGCTCTAAAATCAAAAGAAAATAACGGTCTATTTCTTATTTACTGACTTAAAATAGTCGTTTTTCCAATTATTAATGCTAACTTTGCAAGGTTAGAAACACAAAACATCAAACACACATTATAATAATGGAAACGACAAATGGCAATCTCCAAGGAGAGGAACACAAGAGCCTCAGCTTTGTGGAGCAACTGGTAGAGGAAGACCTTAAGGAAGGTAAGAACGGTGGCAGAATACAAACCCGCTTCCCACCGGAGCCTAATGGTTACCTCCACATAGGGCACGCCAAGGCTATTTGCATGGACTTCGGCGTGGCCGAAAACTATGGTGGCGTTTGCAACCTGCGTTTCGACGATACCAATCCCTCAAAAGAAAATACTGAGTATGTTGACAACATACTCAATGACATAAGTTGGTTGGGATTCAAATGGGGGCATATTTATTATGCTTCCGACTACTTTGACAAGCTATGGGACTTTGCTATTTGGATGATAAAGAATGGTCATGCTTACGTAGATGAACAGACTTCGGAGCTGATAGCAGAGCAAAAAGGAACTCCTACCGAACCAGGTACAGCCAGTCCTTACCGTGATCGGCCTGTGGAGGAGAACTTGAGGCTGTTCGAACAGATGAATACTCCTGAGGCTGTTGAGGGTAGCATGGTGCTAAGGGCCAAACTCGACATGGCAAACCCAAATATGCACTTCCGCGATCCCATCATTTACCGAATCATACAGACGCCCCATCATCGCACGGGAACCAAATGGCATTGCTATCCTATGTACGACTTTGCCCACGGACAAAGCGACTATTTTGAGGGGGTTACTCATTCCATATGCACATTGGAATTCGTTCCACACCGTCCTCTGTATGATAAGTTCATAGATTTCTTGAAAGAGATGGACGGCACAGCTAATAATTTGCACGACAACCGTCCACGCCAGATAGAATTTAACCGTCTAAACCTCACTTACACTGTGATGTCTAAGCGCAAGCTTCACACCCTTGTTGATGAGCATTTGGTCAACGGTTGGGATGACCCTCGTATGCCTACGCTATGCGGTATGAGGCGTCGAGGCTACAGTCCCGAAAGTATTCGCAACTTCATCAAGTCTATCGGCTATACAAAGTTTGACGCTCTAAACGACGTTGCACTGCTTGAAGCCGCAGTTCGCGACGATTTGAACAAGCGGGCATGCCGGGTTAGTGCAGTTATTGACCCTGTAAAACTCATTATTGACAATTATCCAGAAGGCAAAACCGAGGCTATGGAGGCCATAAATAATCCAGAGAATGAGGCCGACGGAAGCCATCAGATTGAGTTTAGCCGTGAATTGTGGATAGAACGCGCCGACTTCATGGAGGATGCACCAAAGAAATTCTTCCGCATGACACCAGGAAAGGAAGTTAGACTCAAGAATGCCTACATCGTGAAGTGCACAGGCTGCGTTAAAGATGCAGATGGAAATATAACAGAAATACATGCCGAATACGATCCTGAAAGCCGTAGCGGAATGCCGGGAGCTAACCGTCGCGTTAAGGGAACACTGCATTGGGTAAGTGTTTGCCATTCTGTAAAGGCTGAAGTCAGGGAATACGACCGCTTGTTTAATGTGGAGAACCCATCAGCAAGCGACAAAGACTTCCGCGATCTGCTAAATCCGGAGAGCCTGCACCGCCTTAACAACTGCTACGTAGAGAAGTATGCCGCAGCGATGAAGCCAGGTCAATACCTCCAATTCCAGCGTATAGGATACTTTATGGCCGATCCTGACTCCACGCCGGACAAGCCTGTATTCAACAAAACTGTAGGACTGAAAGACACTTGGGCTAAACAGAGCGGCAAATAATTTCCACTCAAGTTGACCAAAGCTGTATACTCTCAAAAATATATATCGGATTCGAATTTGGACCAATACTATAACAGCAATAAATTCAGAAAACTGCTCGCCAGATATGAGCATGCTGCCCAATCTGGCGAGTCTTTTTACATGGATGCTGACGACTTGACCGACATTGCTGAATATTATCAAGCCAAAGGGCAGACCTCCAAAGCGCTTGCAGCAATAGCTAAGGAACAAGAAATATTCCCGGAAGCCGATCAGCCTAAGATATTCCTGTCGCGTTTTGCACTTGTAGAGAATGGTGATACCAAGAAAGCGAGAACTATAGCCAATAGGGTGACTGACAAGAGCAACACCGAATACATTCTCCTTATGGCCGAAATAATGCTGTTGGAAGGTAAAGACGATGATGCTGAAGAGTACATAAGACAAGAACTTATCGGCATTACTGACGATGAAGACAAGAACCAGTTTAGACTCGATGTGGCAGGACTGTACATCGATTACAATCTTACAGCTACAGCAGACAAATGGTTAAAGGATTTTGAAGGCGATAAAAGTGACCCTTATTAT
The DNA here is from genome assembly GCA_964623995.1 of uncultured Prevotella sp. Classification (GTDB taxonomy): domain Bacteria; phylum Bacteroidota; class Bacteroidia; order Bacteroidales; family Bacteroidaceae; genus Prevotella. Next base: position 25,218 of record CAZUWO010000029.1, read on the forward strand.
AAAGAGTTACGTGCCCATGTGCTCATGGCCGATGGACATTATGAGGAAAGTGAGCAACTACTTAATGACCTTCTAAACGAAGATCCTTTCTCATCGGACAACTGGAACTCGCTTGCTCAGTCACAATTCATGCACAACGACATAAAGCATTCCATCGATTCTAGCGACTTTTCGCTAGCTATCGACCCCGATAACGAGGATGCTTTGGTAAACAAAGCTAATGCTCTTTTCACCATTGGCAACTATGAGGAAGCTTATAAGTATTACTCCAAGTTCTCAGAACTGGAGCCAGACAATCCGTTAGGCGAATTGTTTACCGGCTTGTCGCTAATAAATATGGAACGCGACAAGGATGGATTAGACCACCTACTTAGGGCTATGGACCTCTCCGGAGTCAAAGATCGGCACTTGCCAGAGCTTTATCAAGAAATAGCACTTACGCTATGCCAGCTGAAAAGACCTGCCGAGGCTCACCAATATCTTGACCGAGCCAATATGGCAGGACTCGATAATGTGGGACTTTACATCACAAGGGGGCACATATATCTTAGTGAAGACAAGCGGAACGAGGCATGGGAGATTTTCCATGAGGCATTAAAGAAAACAAATTTCAGCATAGACACATTCAAGCAGATAGCCCTAACCTATGTTGAATGTGGCTATGTTGACATGGGTTCACGGCTCATCAGCTCCATAATAGAGTCAGGAGCAGACAACTGGTACGAAGGTTACGCCTATCTAGTACGGTGTGGTTTCTTCAAGAAAGATTGGAAAATGATGGCCGATAATATTGAGATTGTTTGCCGAGAAAGTCCTAAGACAGCTCAAAATATACTTTCTGATCTGTTCCCGGAAGGCACTCCACCCGAATCTTATCCTGAAATATTAAATAATTTACTTAATAAAAATCACGACAACAAGAAATGAGCATCTTTAGTTCTCTGCTTTCCAACCTCAATTATGGCACCGTTTTCATCCTCATGCTGCTGGAAAGCACTGTCATTCCCGTCCCATCAGAACTGGTAGTGGCTCCCGCGGCTTACCATGCAGCCGGAGGCGAGCCCAATGTTTGGCTCATAATTCTCTTTGCCACACTTGGTGCTGATGCTGGAGCCACCATAAACTATCTTGCGGGATGGTTTCTCGGCAGACCCATTATATACCGATTTGCCAATAGTCACATAGGTCATTTGTGCCTACTCAACCAAGAAAAGGTGGAAAAGAGTGAAAAATACTTTGACGATCACGGTATGGTTGCCACCATTACAGGGCGACTTATTCCAGGCATACGTCACCTAATATCCATTCCTGCAGGTTTGGCAAAGATGAAATATCCACATTTCCTGCTCTACACCACACTAGGAGCCGGTGCTTGGAACTGTATTCTTGCTTTCTTGGGGTGGCATCTTGCATCGTTTGTACCAGAGGATCAGCTCGACGATAAGATAATGGAATACGGGCAATACATTAAATTCGGTATTCTTACTTTAGTGGCAATTGCTCTTGTTTATTTTATGGCGAGACACCTGATTAGGCGTCGTCGCCGCATAGAACAAGGCAAATAATAATGCATACAGCGAAAAAAGAGTCATAAAAGTTTTGCAGGTAAGATAAAAAATAGTACCTTTGCACTCGCAAAAACGAAACGAGAGCGCCCTTAGCTCAGCTGGTAGAGCAACTGACTCTTAATCAGTGGGTCTAGGG